>CAYULH010000067.1:0-6726 GCA_964445645.1 uncultured Aureispira sp.
TGGGGCGGTTTTGGCTCAATTGGATATTGCTAGGATTGATTAAGGTACTAGCAGATCTATTGTTAGGGGCATTGTTTTTTAGAATCAAAGCTTCTAAGCGAGCCAAACGTGCTTCTAGTGCTTGGTTCTCTTCTTTGAGGGTAGATACTTCTTCTTCTAAATCTGTAATTACATCTTGCTGCATATTGATGGCTCCAGCCAATACAGGAATAATAGCATCATACTCCATAACCTGATAATCAGCAGGCGTACCGTCTAAATCCACACCATTGCGTACAATAGTAGGCAGTACTTTTTGTACTTCTTGGGTAATAAATCCATAACGCATACCTTGAGGCAAGTTCAAATCTGGACGCTCATCTCTACGATACTCATAAGTATATCCTTGTAGTTGACCCACAATTTCCAAGGCATTATCAATAGGCTGAATATTGCGCTTGAGGTTACGGTCAGAGGTAGTCCAACTTCCGCCAGAGGCTGTTGCAGAACCATAAATAGTCAAGACATTGTTTGTAAAAGTAGACTGTTTGAAATAGGCCAATAAATTACCACAGCCAGCAGAAAAAGTAGGTGTAAGCTGGTTGGTTTCTGCAATTCCCAATCCTCTATCACGAGCAGTCGTAATGAGCGGAAGAATTCCAAATTTTAGTTGGGGGGTATTTCGTAAGCCTATGCTGATAGCTGTATTCTGATCAAACTGCGCTCTAAATCCATATAAATCACATCCTGTAGAGGGAGTTGGGCCAGGTACACCACCCGATTCTCCTATAGCAGCAAATTTACCAAAAGGATTAAATGCTGTTCCAAATGGGTGAATAGCAAAATTGTCTAATGGCTGTGTGAGTATTTGTGCATAAGCACTACCAGCAAAAGCAATGAGAATTGCTGTAAACATTGTTTTTACGGAATAATTTCTCATAGTTTATAAATTTGAAATGAGTGAATAATACAGTTACACAAGTAGCAGAGGCTTTGATTGGGGCAATAAGATACCATTCATAAAAGCAAGGCTACTTTTATAAGCTGTGTGGATTTGAGTATTTTTTTATTTTTATATGGAGCTAAGTCAGGTTGATTAAATCAAAACTTTAGTTTTCTTTTTATCTAAAAAGGGAATGTGTTTTAGATAAATAGATGGTTGAATTAGAACTGATACGTGTATAACTTTCCTGCCTCTAAAAGGTTTAAATAAAAGTGTTTTTTTATTATAAAAATATTGACAACCTAAGTTTATACGTTAAGTGGCTGTTGTATTGTTGGTGGACAAAACAAAGGAGTTAAAACAACTTTTATACTGTTTTTTGAATTTAAAGTATTTTTATTAAAAAAAATAAAGCATTATTGAAACGTAAATTAGCCCATCTCAAAACCTCATTTTTTTCAAAAATTTACAAAAAAAACCAAATAGGTGCTAGACCTATTTGGTTGGTAAAAAGCTTGCTATGTGGAATAAATATACTTCAAACTGCTATTGCAAGATTAATTTTTGTGCAAATCGAAGATTGCCTGAGATATATTCTACCATGATTACGCCCCTTGGTAAATGATCGGTTGGGATATTGGAACCGGGCAACGATTGTATTTCTACTCTATCCAATAATTTGCCCTGCAAATCATAAAAACGCAAAACCCCTGCATCAGTAAAGTCGCCCTTAAAATTAATGGAGTGACGAGCTGGGTTGGGGTAGAGTGTAAGTGTCCTTTGTTCTTCTATTTTATGGATATTGTTGAGTGGATTTACCAAAGAATCGACCACCACAAACTGGTGCATCATACTATTATCCTCATGGGTAAGAATATGGCAATGGTACATAAAGCCATGTGTAAAAAGGCTGTCCATATTATAAGGGCTAGGGAAACTATCAAATCGAGCTACATAAGTCATTTCAGCCCCTTCTCGAACCAGTTGTACATCTTTCCACCCAAACAGTTCATCGGGAATATTTGGATAGTTGAAAATTCCTATGGTGTCTTTAATACCTCCCTGCCCATCTGGCAAACCAATTTTACCTACATATTTTATGACCTGGAATTGTACCTTATGAATATGCCAAGGGTGGGCATGATTGGTGGTATTATCTATCACCCATTTTTCTTTTGTATTAACAAGTACCGTGTCATTGATTACATTCATAATCATTGGTATTCCGTTAATTGACCATAAATTACCTGAACCGCCATCTCCAAGCAAGTATTTGGTTCGGGTTTTGAATATGGCACCTGGAGCGATGCTATAAGGCTTTAGCGTTGCAGGCAAAGAGGTAACAGGATTGGCAGGGCTAATAGTGGTGTCTACCACAAAGGCACACATGGCCGAACTGTACCAGTTTTTTGTGTATTTTGCATCGGCTGGTAATTTATTATCTAAGTGGGTCAGATATAGCGTATCTCCATGATTGTATTGACTAAAATCAACCACCAACTCTCTTCGATCACCCGGTGAAAGTAAATTATTGGTAAATGGACGCGGGTAATCTACATAGCCCCCTCCTGTTGCAACCAAATACATGGTTTCAAAATGTACGGAATCATTTTGTGCAACCTGATTATAGCACAATTTCTTGGTCAGCCCAATATTAAAAATTTTAATAGTGGCACCATTCAACATTCGCAATCTAACCATTGAATGCGGAACATGCAAAGAACCACCCACTACGCCATTGACCATCCCAAAACTCCCCGGTCCGGGTTTATTGCCAGCTTTGATGGAGGTGACGGTGTTGGTTGAATCAAAAATAAAATTCTTGGCCTGAATATTTAAAGGAATGTCATTGACCCCATATTCGTTGGGCAATTGAGCGTAGAGCGGATCATTGCTAGGCTCTTGAACATACATCATACCTGCCATGCCTCGTGTTACCTGATCGGTCGTAAAATCCATCAAATGACTGTGGTACCATGCCGTTTGCACTTCATCAACAATTGGAAAAGTAGAATTCCATGTTTGGTTGACAGCAATGGTTTGATGGGGGCCACCGTCAGAGCCAGCAGGCAAATTCAAAGCGTGCCAATGCACGGTTGTAAGGGTGTCAATTTTGTTTGTAATCGGAAAATTAATCCAGTTGTTGGTTCTGTTAACTATAAACGTTGGCCCGCCATAAGTCAAAGCCCCAGCAACATTGGTGCTATCTGGATTGTTGTAGGCATACGCCTGAATTGGAACATTTAGATTGTAAGTAGCCGTGCTACCATTTTTTTGATCAATAACAGCACTTATCGCTCCATTAGGATCAAAATTGTGCAGGGTGTCAATGATGTCCAGCCGCCAATCTGGCCCCTCTATGGCATAAGGAATCGGTACTTTGTTGGTAAACAATTGTTGTGCCTGCGTAGCCTGTAAACCAATACAGAGGAGGCAAAAAAGAGTTAGAAAAGTGAAGTTTGTTTTCATTTGGAAGGTTGTTGATTTTATTACTTTCTGGAAGGTTTTCTATCTGATTGACCTTCAAAGTAATAAAGGGATTCTATGAATTGGATTTTCGTTTATCAAACTAGGTAAAATATATTAATCCAGCAACATTATGCCCTCCCAAAAAACGTATATTCTTAGGTTATTCTTTTTATGATAGCTAATACTACCCTATATGATACCTTGGTTGCTGTAGAGCAGGCTATTGAAAAAACAAAAAAAACTGTCGAAAAAGGAATCCCCCTTCTTCGACAGTCGCCCCCCAAAAACTAAGAAAAACAACCTAAGGCACGATCAAAAAGTCCATACTCTTGCTCCAAGCCCCAAAATACCCCAATGCACCATTGGACCAATTGGTTTTGGGATTGGCCGGAGCAGCACTGGTAAAGCTATTGCCCGTAAGGGCATCTTCTATAGAAAAGAAATAATCAAAAACCGCTTGGTCTATGCTGCGTAATTCGGCAACAATGACATCTCCAGACTCTATTGGTTGCGAAAACAGAAATACGGAATTGGCTTGTCCATTTTTGTTATCATCATTGAGCAAATATTTGCGCTCAAAGAAAAAAGCATCGTCATTATTGGGATTTGGTATGTAAACGAATTTGGTGATGTACGAATTTTGGGCGGTACTAGGATCCGTATAATGCAATCGAACATCCTTGAGGTCAGTTGCAAAAAAGCCAAAGGTATCTGCTTCTTCTACACTAATACTATCAATAGGCACCACAGGCAACAAGGAAGAGGAGGCTTGGTACTCCTTGCCATCTACCGAGACCGATAAGGTATACGTACGCCCTACTTGTCCTCTCATGGACATGCCATAATATCGCCCAGCAAAGTCATACAAGAGCATTTCTTGATTGCCCAAGTCATCGGCAAGGCTAATAGTAGCATTCTCTACAAAAGGTGGGATTTGCCCATCAAAAATATCAATAGTGGTTGATAATTGGACAAAACACAAAGAATCTTCTTCTATATAACTTTCAATGACCAATACCGGCTCATTATTAGGTACTTTTATGTCAATTACTTTCTCACAACTAACTGCTAACAAAGCAAATGTGATACTGCTTAAAAAAGCTAAAAATTTCATATAGGCTAGATTTTTGAATAGAAATTAAAAAGAAAAATTCCAAGTAACCGTAGGAATAATACCAAACAGGCTGGTTTGTACGGCTTCTACATTACCAGGGCCTTGGCCTGTGGGGCGCAAGGAAATGAAGTAGGGATTTTGACGGTTGTAGACATTATAAATGCCTATGGTAAAGCTAGAGCGGAATTTTTTGCTGAGTTTGTTGCGAAAAGTTACTGCCAAATCCAAACGATGCGAAGGGGGCAAGCGGTAGCCGTTTCTATCGGTATAATAATTGAGAACTTGCCCATCTACCACGTAGCGAGCCGTAGGAAGCGTGGCGGTGGTGCCTGTTTGGTACACCCAAGCCGCCGAAAAGACCCAGCGTTTTTTGAGTTCATAAGTGCCCACCACAGCAATATCATGGGTGCGATCCTGACGAGCATTGTACGGCCGTCCGCCATTGATTTCATCAAACTGGTATTGCGTTTTGGAAAGGGTATAACTGAGCCAACCGCTAAAATTGCCCAGATTGGCTTGTACCAACAGCTCTCCACCATATGACCAGCCTTGGCCGTTGAGAATTTGGCTCTCGATGGTAGGATTGAGCAAAATATCTGCCCCATCTTCATAATCTACTTGATTTTGCAAATACTTGTAATAACCTTCCAAACTCACGGTTAATTTTTTGTCCCAAAAGGATTGCTTGACTCCCAAGCTCACTTGGTCAGCGATTTCGGGCTTGACCAATCGGGTGCTCGGGAACCACATATCATTGGGAATTCCAATGCTACTATTACCTAGCAAGTGTACATATTGATGAATGCGGTGATAGCCCAATTCAAACAAGGTTTGGGGCTTAAAGGCATAGGTAAGTGCCAAACGTGGTTCTATACCAAAATAGGATTGCACATGTTCCAAGGGCTTGTAAGTAGTGGTACTCGTCACTTCATTTTGGGCATTGTAGGTTTTAACATCGCCCGGCCCTACTTGATTGAACATAGATAAGCGCAAGCCATATACCGCTTTGAGTTGGTCGGTAATTTGCCATTCATGGCTGGCATAAATGCCACTTTCGATGCCGTGCAATTTATCTGCAATCAAATATTCTAAGGAATCTACACTGGTTTGCAATCGGCTAGGCTGAAACTCGTGATAGGTACTGTTAAAACCAAAGCGGAAGGTGCTTTTGGGCGAAGCGTAATAACTATAATCTTGCTTGAGGGCATAATCTCTAATCCCTGCATCAATGACAAAACTTTCGCCTTCATCGTCTGGTGTAAAACCACCAGTAGAAATATTATAACCATACTTGTAATCGCTAAAAAAGAAGGAAGTATTGGCAAACAATTTATCATTAAAGGTATGGTTCCAACGAGCTGTAATGGTATAATTGCCATAGGTCAATCCACTGCCATCCAACAAAAAACGATCTTGCCCCATATAGCCCGAAAGAAAAAGCCTATCCTTTTTTCCAAAACTATAGTTGGCTTTTAGATTCAAATCCCAAAAACCAAGCGAAATGTTTTGTTGCGCTATAGCACGAGCAAACAAATCCAGATAAGTAGCTCTGCCCGACAAAATAAAGGAGCCTTTGTCCTTGACAATCGGCCCTTCAAAAGTCAATCGAGACGAAACCAAGCCAATGCCGCCCGAGAGGCCAAATTTCTTTTTGTTGCCATTTTTCATATAAATGTCTAGCACAGAAGCCGAACGGCCGCCATATTGTGCAGGAATGCCCCCTTTGTAGATGGTTAAATCTTTGAGGGCATCTGAATTGAACACCGAGAAAAAGCCCAAGAAATGGGAAGGATTATAAACAACCGCCTCATCCAATAAAATCAAATTTTGATCAGGCTTGCCCCCACGTACCGTCAATCCTGTACTGCCTTCACTACTGGCACTTATCCCCGGCAGCAACTGAATGCTCTTGAGAATATCTTTCTCTCCAAAAAGTACGGGCAAGGTTTCTAGCTGCTTGACATTGATTTTGACGGTTCCCACGCCCACCTCCTCCAAGGTAGTGGTTTCTTCTGGTTCCGATTTTACTACGACTTCGCCAAGTTGTGCTGCCGCCTCACCCAATTCCAAATCCAACTGTTTGTTTTCATAGAGTTCAATGGCAAATTCTTGGGGTTGATACCCCAAATAATTTACTACAATATCGTGTGTGCCAGCTTCTAAGGTCAAGGAATAAAACCCATAAATATTGGTGCTCGTGCCTGTGGTACTATTCTTTAGG
>CAYULH010000067.1:6736-29462 GCA_964445645.1 uncultured Aureispira sp.
ATAACTGTCGCTCCTATTAACTCTTCTCCCGAAGCGGCATCCTTGACATAACCACTCAGAGTGGCTTTGTTTTGGGCATAGGTGTTGCCACAAAACAAAAATAAAAAAATAACTTGTTTAAGCATGTTTTGGATTTTGAATGCTACTGAATGCTAGAATAAGTTTATTATTCTTATCATTCAATAAAAAAACTGTACTGGGGAAATGTCAGTTAGTAGGGGTAGAAGGTGTATATTAGTGCAAACGTAAAAAACAAAAAAAAAGCTGGGCTATAGGCATAAAAATAAAGTACGTACCAAAAACTGACGCTCTGCCGAGCTTGCATCGTAGCATTAGCATAAAAATAGCGAACTTTGAAGAACAAACCATTAAATAATAGCTCAACATCTAATCTTACTAGAAACCATGTCGCCCTTATGCTTATATGGGGGTTAATACTTGAATTTCCTGTTCGGTATTTTGTTGCTCCTGATCCGTGGATCCACCGTTCTAGTAATTGGTACTTTGACCAACCTTCTCGAATTTTAGTAGAATTATTTTTTGTCCTTCTTGCTTTTGTCCCTTTTTTCTTGATAAAAGATCTGAAAAACCTGTTGGTGATAAAGTGGACAAAAGACAACCAATTGTTTCTTTTTTTAGGAATACTAGGTTCTGTTTTAGTTTTTGGACTGCAGCAATGGGAAGAAATTACTGTGATACAACAAGAGAACTTAGTGCAATATATTCCACTGTGGTTTATTACAGGAATAGCCGTGGGGTTTGGTCAAGAGTTAACGTTTAGAGGGTTGATTTATAGTGGTTTATTTAAAATATATGGTACAAAATGGGCAGTAGTATTATCTACCTTATGCTTTGTGCTTGGTGCAATCCATAGTGTTCGATTGTATGCCTATTTTACAAATGATTATATTTTTGAGACTTTTCTTCTTCTGGGCATATTTACCTTGGCAGGGCTGTTTTTTGTATGGGTTAGAATTCAAACAAACAATATTATTATTCCATCAATAATCCATGGAATCGGAAATGCAGTTACATGGTCAACATTTATTGTGGTTAAGTTATATGCCTAAGTACACTGTAAAGTAAGTAAGTGGATAGAGAAACGACAACTCGACTATATTGTATTCATAAGGCACAGAAAAACACGTAATGCTGTAATTTAATTTAGTCTTTCGGAGAAATCTTTTAGTTGCTCTGCTAAAAATAAGAGACTTTTGTATATCAATTCACACAAAAACAATTACAATGGGCATACTTAAAAAGATATTTGGACTGGCTCCTACAAAAGAAAAAAATGGTCCAGGTTATATTCCTTCTCCTTTAGGAAGAAAATTTGGGGTAGATAAGGTCAGTGGTTACAAGGTTTCTGATTTTGGGGGCAGAAAGTATACAGGAGATAAAAAAATATTAGTGCTTTGCACTGAAGAGCGTTATTTTGAAATGACTAATGGCAAACTTTTTTCAACAGGAAACAATGTACAGGAAACGATGGTTCCTTTGATGCACTTGGTGAATGGTGGGTTTGATTTTGAAGTAGTAACGCCAACAGGTAAAGCGGCTATACTTGAAGAGTGGTCGGTTCCACAAAAAGATGAGGCGGTACTCAAATTTAGAAAATCGCATCAGTCCAAATTTGATCAACCTCGCTCTTTAAAAAGTATGGTGGAGAACAATGAATTAAATGAGGCATCCAAATTTATTGCTCTTTTTTTACCTGGTGGTCATGGTTCTATGGTAGGGCTACCAGAAGATGAAAATGTTGGTCAATTAATTCGTTGGGTAAAAAAATCTGACCGATACCTGATTGCAGTATGTCATGGCCCCGCTGCAATGATAGCCACCACCCAAAACAATAAGGCACCACATCCTTACAAGGGGTACAAGATAGTAGCTTTTCCTGATAAGTTTGATAAACAGTCCCCTTCATTAGGTTATTTACCAGGGCAACTTCCTTGGCTGCAATGTGAAGCGTTGGAGCAAGAGGGGATTAAAGTTATTAATGAAAAACTAACAGGTGCTACGCATATAGACCGCAAGCTTATCTCTGGGGATAGTCCTATGGCCTGTGACCAACTAGGAAAAATAACAGTTGATGCACTATTTAAAGAACTAATGTAATCAAATATATGATGCAAGAATTCACAATTGAATCTGTCAGTCAGGCGCATCAAGCTATGGGACTCCCTAACCCAAAACATCCCTTGGTCACGGTAGTTCAAACAAAAGATTTTGATACCAAGCTTGATTTTAATGGGGTAAAAATTATTAATAATCTATTTCAAGTTACGCTCAAACAACTAGGCTGTGGCAATTTGTTTTATGGTAAAAACTCATACGATTATGAGCAAGGTACCTTAGTTTTTACTGCTCCGGGGCAGGTAACAATAATGGAAGGAGAAATGCCTGTGGATGATGATACAAATGAGGGCTGGATACTGGCTTTTCATCCAGATTTAATCCGAAAATCAACACTATCTGATAAAATTGATAAATATTCCTTTTTTCGTTATGATGTGAATGAAGCATTGCACCTTTCAGAAGAAGAATTAGGCACTATAGAAGATATTTTAGATAAAATAGTGAAAGAATACAGCCAAAACTTAGACAAACACAGTCAGCATCTGATTGTATCAAACATCGAACTATTGTTAGATTACTGTACCCGATTCTATGATCGTCAATTTTATACACGAACTAATTTAAATACGGATATAATTTCAAAGTTTGACCGCCTCCTAAGAGCCTATTATCAAGCAGAATTGTTCCATGAATTAGGTATTCCAAATGTGCAATATTTTGCAAAGGAATTAAACTTATCCGCCAACTATTTGAGTGATTTATTGAAGAAGGAAACTGGAAAGACAACTCAAGAACACATTCATATCTTTTTGATTGAACGAGCTAAAAATACCCTACTCAACTCTAGTCAATCTATCAGTCAAGTAGGGTATTCATTAGGTTTTGAATATCCACAACATTTTAGCAACCTGTTCAAATCAAAAACAGGAATGAGCCCAAGAGAATTTAGGAGTTCGAATTAATACGCAGGCTCTAAACCCGAACCAAAATTTGTAAAAACACCTGTTTATCAGGGTACAACAAAGGTTCGGGTTTCCTTGCTCCACGCCCCAAAATAGCCCTATGCCCCTTCCGAAAAATTAGTGCTTGGATTGCTTGGAGCAGGCGACCCCCAAAAGTAAATAGCTTATTATTCGGTAATCCATTGCCTTACACTTTTGACACAGCGGCAAGAATAATAAATTTTCTTGTCTTGTACATTATAAAAAATTCCCTTGCGCTTGTCGGTAAAGATTCGATAATAAGCAAAATACTCTGCAAAGGCTCCACCTCGCAAATCAGGATAAGAAGTCCAAAACCCAGCTACTTTGCCTAAATTATCAAACCTTTCAAAAGCATAATCCCCAGCAGGTACAATATTCATTTTTAGAGAATCTGTACCGGGAGTATCCCAGTAGCGTTTGGATTTTAGAATTTTGGCATTGTTCCCTCTTACAGTATTTAGTGCCATTAAAGTATCATCGTTAGGAATAAGAATACTCTCTAAAGAAAACCAATCTATGTTTGTAGCTAATCGCCATCCTTCTGGACAAGCCTTCATAGCCTGCTCCCAATTGTAGAGCCGACCATACAGAGGGCTAGGGTTATCAGGATTGAGCTTAGAACCTTCTACATTATAGCGTATATTTTCTGTCATCCAATATCTAGCGTCAATTTCCACATAACCATAACGCTCCCCATCTCTGGGGTCTACAAATGCCTTGGGGGAACGGGCAGGGGTATAATTGATTTTGGAACAGGAAAAGAAACCAACTATGAATAGATAGATTATGAATCGCATGGTATTATTTATTTCTTGTAGTTAATGATTTATCTCCAACTTTGTACAAAAATACAGTAGTAGAGCTCAAAAGATACGTTTTAAAGCCTTCTATATGCAAAGCAAAATCTTCTAGAGGTTTTAACTTGTATACTCCATCTCCTAAGTGTTGAATTACTTTTAGTTGTAATAATTTTTTCTCATCCTTGAAGTTGATTTGTATTGGGTCGCCATTTTTTCGTCTGTCCATCCCTATACCGTTTACCTCAACAATACTCCCAACCTTAGTAGCATCTCCCTTTTCGACATGATAAGTAATATAATCAAAGAAACTAGATGCTGTAGTTTTGGAGCGGTCTACATCTGCTGCATCAATTACAATAGCATTCCTAGATTCTAAATTAGGAGAATATCCTTCATGATAAAGCTTTAGGTCTTTGAGTAAATCTCGATTGGTCTCCAACCCCTTACCAACCACATCAAAATGATCCCCATAAGCCCACAAAAAGCTCTCAAAAGCCTTCGAGTCTGCCCCTTCGGGAAATTCTTTCTTAAAGAAATCTACCAACTCTTGGGCCTCCTTGGGCGTTAATTCTAGCAATTTGCCGCCTATACCAATGCCATAATAAAAATCCACTACCATAGCAGGGAGCGTAGTGACATCTATGGTTGCCTTTTGGAGTTGTTCGATGACCGCATCGGTAGGTATCTCGGTATCGTCTTGCTGGTAGGTTTCATAAACATCTGTAATGAGGGTATAGGCATCATAAATATCTACCGCCAAGGAGATCACATTGATAACAGGGATGGCTTTGGCGACTAGGCTGAGGGCGCGTTTGGTTGCTTGCCTTTTGAGCGTTTCGGCCAGTGCCCTTTTGGTTTTGTCTTTGATTTTTTGGGTAACAGCCTCAAATTTTTGTTTGTTTTTTTGCAGGGTATCAACAATAGATCGGGAGTCTGTTTGGATGACCTTATCCAAATCTTGGAGGCTTACCGCATCACTCTGGAGCAAGCGTTTTTGAATGGCCTGTTGTTCCTTTTGTATGTCTACGGCTTTTTTGAAGGCCTTTTTTTCTAGTTGTCTTTTTTTCTTGGGGTCAACCTCTTGTTGGGCTTGTTGCAATAGCTCTTGGCGTTCTTGGTAAAGCTGCTGAGTGTGGTTGGTCTGCTCCACCAATTCTATGTACACCTGTTGCTGTTGGTGCAATTTTACCTGTTTTTTAGCAAGCAGCTCTTGTTCCTTGAGCGTTTCCGAAAATTCTTCCGAGATTTCCTTTGATAAATTTTGAGCGACTTCGGAGGCCACATTGATGCCCAATTCGGTCGATAAGCCCAATTCTACCTCTAATTTTATTTCTACAAATTGTTTTAGAGCATCCTCGTTGGGAAATAGTTGCAACAGCGTTTGCAAGTCCAATACAAGCTTTCCATTCAATTCTATAGGCGTTATACTACTATCAAAAGAGGCAAGCGAATCTTCTTGTTTGCCAATAGTGAGAATAAAATCGGCCACTTTTACGCCTAGCTCGATGGACAAATTAAAGGGTAATTGCAACACAAGTTTGCCTTCGGCTGTGGCGACATTGAGTTCGGTCAATTGTTGTTGGAGCGAAACGGCCATTTCTCGGGCCAACAATTCACCCGTCAAGGGCATTAATTGACCGAGTGGATTGCCTGTTGTCTCTAGCATTTTGCCTTGGTCAAAGGAAGCAACACCCGACGTATGAATAGAGATGGTTGTGGCCGCAATATGAAACATACTTTTGGCAAAGGGGTGTTTTTTGTTGAGCCAAGCCGTAATGTCAGGCACTTTGTCCTCTATTTCCCAGTTCTTGATGGTGATTTGAGAGCCATTTATGGTAGGATTGGCCAAGGCATATTCTACCTGTCCTTTTTGGAGGTCATTTTCTTTGAGTCGGCCTTTGAGTAGGAGAATAAAATTGATGGAAAAATCCTTGCTAGTGGCCGTTTTGCCTTTTTTTTGGATGGTGTAGGCAATTGCTTTTTGGAGGTAATTGTGGTACTGCTTGGGCGATATATCCAAGCCTTCTCCCAATTTAGTTAGATACTTGGCGGGATTGCTGTAGTATTTTTGATAAAATCCCTGAACAGTAGCTACATAAGTGGCTGCGTCAAAGCCTGTAGGAACCGTTTGGAACAACTCTTTGACAAGTTTTTTGCTCGCTTCGGGCAAGTCCGAACGCTCCAGCAGCGTTTGCCAATCATCTTCTTGTGGTGCTTGTTCGGCTTCAGCAGCAGATAACAATTTTTGGATAGTGCGGCTTAGGGTTTGTAATTGTTGGAGCTTTTGTTGGATAGAATTCGTGATTTTAGGGAGTTTGGCAGCTCTGCGTTTGTACTGCACAATATTCTGCTCTATAGACTGTAATTTGTCTCTCAAGGTCGTACTGATGGGCATAATATAGGTCGTTGGTTATACAAATAGATATTAATACCTTACTTCGTTGGAAATCGTATCTAATTGATTATCAGCTTATTACAGAAAATAATTCAAAATCATAAAAGGCTGATAATCAATTAGATACAAGATGCTTTTTTAGCTTTTTTGTAAAAAAAGTAAAAAATCCACGAAGTATTATAATACATAATAACACACAAATGTACGGTTTTCTTGCCCTATGTCCAAACGCTAAATAAAAGGTGGTTCAAGAATACCATAAGGAAGGCTATTCTTGAACCACTTCTAATTTCTCCCTCAAATTATACGCAATCAGGGTACAACAAAGGTTCGGGTTTCCTTGCTCCACGCTCCAAAATAGCCCAATGCCCCTTCAGAGAAATTAGTGCTTGGATTGCTTGGAGCAGCACTGCCAAAGCCACCCGTAATCGCATCTTCTAATGTTTTGAAGTAAAAATGAGTGGTGCGATTTAGGCTTGCCAATTCTGTGGTGAGCGTGTCACCAGAAACAAATGAATTGAAAGTCGTAAAACTGCGAGTAGCTATGCCATTGCTCAAATCATCATCGGCAATGCTGTAATCGGTCACAAAACCTTGCTCTGTATCGCTCGAATCAAAATAAGTCGTGCGTACAGCATAGTAGTTTTGTACCACTGCTGGATCGGTATAATTGACATACACCCAGTACCGTTCGGGTCTATTGCCACCGCCACCAAAAAAGCCACTCAAAGACTGAATAGAAAAACTATCAATAGGCACCAATGGCGGCATTTTGGATTCGGCCGTATAGGTGTTGTTACCAATAGTAACACTCAAGGTATAATTGCGCCCAATAACACCTATCACTGTACTCCCTCTATAAACCCCATCGCCTTCATAATTTAATTGTTCGCTGTTGCCTGCATCATCGGCAATGGTAATAACAGCATCCGAAATAAAAGGAGAAGAGGTATTGTCAAAGAAATTGCTCGTATACGTAGCCAAGACATAGCAAGTAGAATCATTCTCGATGTACGATTCTATAACAGGAACAGGATTGGCATCATTAATATTAATATCAATAACTTTTTCACAACTGACCGAAAGTGCCAACAAGGCGATAAGAGAAAGAAAATAACGAATAGTCATAACAAACTAAATATTAAGATTCCCCAACAGGGAAGTTATTTAAAGAAGTTGTTTAAAAAGAAAAATTCCAAGTTACCGTTGGTACAATACCAAACAAACTCACCTGAACGGCTTCTATTCTATCGGGATCGTCCTCGCTGGGGCGAAAATCAATAAAGTAAGGATTCAAACGATTGTAAGCATTGTAAACGCCAACCGTAAAGCTGGATTGAAATTTTCGGCTAGGCTTATTGCGAAACGTAACGGCCAAATCTAAGCGGTGTGTATCTGGAAAACGATAACCATTGCGCTCGGTAAAGTAACTGATTCGCTGTCCGTTGATTTCATATTTGCCACTCGGAAAAGTAACCGCATTGCCTGTTTGATAAATCCAAGAAGCCGAAAAGACCCAACGTTTTTTGAGTTCATAAGTGCCGACAATGGCAATATCGTGGGTGCGATCCTGACGAGCAGGGTAGGGATTGCCAAAATTGATTTCGTCAAATTGATAGCGTGTTCTAGAGAGCGTATAACTAATCCACCCATTGAAGTTTTTGACTTGGCCTTGCACCAACAACTCCATACCATAAGACCAGCCTCTACCATTTAGAACTTGGCTTTCGATACGAGGATTTAATAAAATATCAGCCCCATTTTCAAAATCTACTTGGTTTTGCAAATATTTGTAATAACCTTCTAAGCTTACCGATAAGCGATCTTTTAAGAACGATTGTTTGACTCCTAAACTTACTTGATCGGCAATTTCTGGCAAAATATTGGGCGTACTCGGTACCCAAATATCATTGGGAAAACCTGCATTGCTATTGCTCAATAAGTGCAAATATTGGTGTATTCTATGATAACCAAATTCAAACGAGGTAGTAGGATTCAACTCATAGGTCAAGGCCAAGCGTGGTTCTAAGCCAAAGTAGGATTGGATATGCTCCAAGGGCGCATAAGTAGTAGTATCTGTGATCGTATTATCTTGGTCAAACGAAAATACATCTTGCGGCCCCACCTGATTGAACATAGACAAACGCAAGCCATATACGGCCTTCAATTTGTCCGAAATGCGCCACTCATGTCCAAAATAAAGACCACTTTCCAAGCCATTTTGAGGCTCTGCAATCAAGCTTTGAATGTTTCGATTTTCCGAACGCAATTGGCTGGGCTGAAACTGGTGCAGTGTGAGATTGCCCCCAAATCTAAACGTACTCTTAGGATTGGCATAATAGCTATAATCTTGCTTGATGGCATAATCCCTAATGCCCGCCTCAATGGTAAAATCCTCGCCAGCACGCCCAATATTATAACCATAATAATAATCGCTAAAGAAGAAAGAAGTATTGGCAAACAACTTCTCATTGAAGGTGTGGTTCCAGCGCGCTGTTACGGTATAGTTGCCATAATTCAACCCAAAATTGCCAAAGCCAAAATTATCACGCCCTGCATAACCCGAAATAAACAAACGGTCTTTTGTTCCAAAACTATAATTGGCCTTTAGGTTCAAATCCCAAAAACCCAAACCCAACTCGCCAAATTGTTCGGGATCAACCACACGCAACAACAAATCCAAGTATGTAGCACGCCCTGAAAGAATAAAAGAGCCTTTATCTTTTACAATCGGCCCTTCAAAGGTTAGCCTAGAAGAAATCAAGCCCAAACCACCCGATAGTCCAAACTTCTTTTTATTGCCATTTTTCATGTAAATATCCAATACTGACGAAGCACGGCCACCATATTGGGCAGGAATGCCCCCTTTGTAGACCGTCAAATCCTTGAGGGCATCCGAATTGAACACCGAGAAAAAGCCCAAGAAATGCGAAGGATTATACACCACTGCCTCATCCAACAAAATCAGATTCTGATCGGGCTTGCCTCCTCGCACAATTAGCCCGGTGCTTCCTTCGCTACCAGCACTAATCCCCGGAAGCAATTGAATGCTTTTGAGAATATCCTTTTCACCAAAAAAAACGGGTAAGGTTTCTAGTTTCTTAACATTGATTTTGACGGTGCCCACTCCTGCCTCTTCCAAGACTCCAGCATCTTCATCTTCGGCCGTAACTTCCACTATTTCAATATCTTTGGCTCCTGTCGTCATTTCCAAATCCATGGTCTGATTTTCTTGCAAATCAATGGTAATAACCTTCTGTTGATAGCCCAAGTAATTGACATTGAGTTGATACTCGCCCTTGTCTAAGGTAATCGAATAAAAGCCATAAATATTGGTAGAAGCACCCAAGGAAGTGCCATCTACAATAATAGTTGCGCCAATGAGTTCTTCCCCAGAGGCAGCATCTTTGACATAACCACTCAAGGTAGCTTTGTCCTGTGCTTGTAAGGAAAGCACCATCAAAGTCCAAAAGATAGTTAAGTTCCAAATTTTCATAATTGTTGTTAGTTTGAGTGAGTCAATGCCCTAGCTGATTGATTAGAGTTAAAAAAGGGACTACAAAATTCTTACCTCTCCATAGTAAGAACTTGCAAACTATATAAACGGCAAGATATTTTCTACGAAGGGCGTGTGCTATTTTTACTGGTGTAGGTTGTTTGGGTATTCAATAAATAAGCACACCAAATAACATAAAACAGTTTGAGCGTATTAAGGTTGTATTTTTTATAGAAAAAAATAAAAACTATTTTAGTTAATTATTGTTCAAAGAGTGTTAAATAATTATATTTTGAACTAACAAAAAAGTTTATCTTTTGCAAATGAAAAGATGATAGATAAAATGAGCAAAAGCAGCAAAAGAGACAACAAAACCCACTTATTTGCTACAGCAAATCAAATAAGGCAGATTGCTTCACGAGTCTTGCAATTTTTTTGGTAATTTAGATCGATCAAGTGCAAAAAATTATGAAGAAAAGTGTTCAAATTTTACTAGTAAGTCTAGTGCTGTGTATGAGTTGGGTGTGTTCTACCCACGCACAATTATTATCAATAGAAGAACTAGAAGACGAGTCTGTTTGCTACTCAGTAGACCGAGCAGCCCGATATCCCGATCAAGTTTTACGTTTACAAGTATTGCGACGTGCATACAGTTTTCCTTCTGCTGTAGTGCATTTAAAACCGTTGCAGTGGTTGACGATGAACCATACCTTGGTAGAGTCTGTGCCCGATAGAATTGCCAATTTACAGCAACTACAAGTACTGGAGTTGAGAGGCAATAAGCTAAAAGTACTGCCAGCAGCAGTAGGGGAATTAAAAGCCTTGAGACGCTTGGATGTGTCTAAAAACTATCTGACAGAATTGCCCTCTTTGGATGCTTTGGCTCAGTTAGAATGGTTGATTCTGAGCAAAAATAGACGTTTAGATACCTTACCTAGTAGTGTTTTTACCCTTGCTCAACTTCAACGATTGGATGCTAGTCGAATCAAATTACAGTACTTTCCTGCTAGTGTGGAGTCCTTGAGTAAGTTGGTCGAATTGGATATTAGTAGCAATAAATTGACCTCTATCCCTGCTGCTATTGGCAATTTGAAGCAGCTTCAACGATTGTACATAGGAGATAATCCTGTAAAAAAGCCTGCTAGTATTGCCTCTTGGCTGGATCTGTTGCCTCAATTGGTCGAACTGGATATATCAGGGCTGAATTTTGAAGCGCTTCCTGCTGCTGTTGGTAATATGACGGCTCTAAGTTTTCTGGATGCCAGTTTAAATCAGTTCACCATGGTGCCGCCTGCTCTATGGGAATTGACATCCCTAAAAAGCTTGGATTTGGGGGCCAACCAAATTGATAGTATTTCACCTGCATTGGGACAACTGACCCAATTGGAATATTTAAATCTAGCACGCAATGAATTTACCAGTTTGCCGGCTGCTATTGGTCAATTACAAGAATTAAAAATACTCAAAATAGGGGTTAATCGACTGTCAAGCTTGCCTGATGAATTAGGAAAACTCCTCAAGTTGGAAAAATTGTATTTGTCTAATACAGGCGTTCGTCGCCTGCCTAGCAGTATCAAAAACTTAAAGGAATTGAGGGAACTGCACCTTGGGTTTAACAAATATTGGCAAATGAGCCGAGATGCTAGTGCTTTGAGCCAATTGACAAAATTGGAACGCCTAGAAATGAACGAAAGTCGCCATAAGAGTATTCCTGTTGAATTGTGTAGTTTGCCTAAGTTGAAAAGATGGAATTTGCGTGATAATAAACTCAAGGAATTGCCTGAGGAGATAGGCCAACTCTCCACATTAGAGGAGTTGGATTTGCGTTATAATGAGCTGACTAGCCTGCCAGAGAGCATTGGTGAATTGACCAATTTGACGGTTTTGAATATTGGTTACAACCAATTAAAAACATTGCCAGCCTCTATCCAAAATCTCAAAAACCTAAAAAAATTGAAACTGGAACGCAATCAGTTTTCAGAAGAAACGATGGCAGAGATTAAAGCATGGTTGCCTGATACCAAAATTACTTTTAAACACTAGGGACTCGTTTTTTATTAAGGCTATTGTGGCCTTACTTCGTTGGAAATCGTATCTAATTGATTATCAGTTTATTACAGAACAGAAGCTAAAATCATAAAAGGCTGATAATCAAATAGATACAAGATGCTTTTTTATCTTTTTTGTACTCGCAAAGCGATCTGACTTTCTTTGTACAGTGTACAAAGGAATCAGTAAAGTAAAAAATCCACGAAGTATTATTGTGGAATAATGCCAACAAAAAGAGGAAGCAAAGACCTTTTTGTTGGTTTTATTTTGTCCAATAATAATCTTAGCGTTCTTCAAAGCTGAACTTTTAAACCAATAACCTGTTTCTTATCAAGCATGACTAAGGTCTCCCTTTTTATGCTTATTTTCAGAATCAATCTACTACACACTATGCCTTTAGTCGATCAAGTAATACAAGGAGAAATCACCCTCAATGGCTCTAAAAGTATTAGCAATAGAATCTTAATTATTCAGGCTATTTTAGACGAAGAACTTACGATTAGCAATCTTTCTAATGCTAAAGATACACAGGTTTTGCAAACTATGTTGGACAAATTGCACGAGCCTATTTTGGATGCTGGAGAGGCGGGAACGGCTTATCGTTTTATGACGGCTTATTTGGCTTGGAAGGGCGACAACCACGTGCTCATGGGCACCAAAAGAATGTGTGAACGCCCCATTGGGACATTAGCAGATGCTCTTAATGAATTGGGCGCCAATATTCAGTATGTAGGCAAAGTGGGTTTTCCGCCCTTACAAATGAAGGCACACGATCCCAAGGCGTGGAAATCACGCATTCACTTGGGGGCGAATATTAGTAGCCAGTTTACCTCTGCCTTGTTGTTGATTGCCCCACTATTGCCCAATGGCTTGGAGTTGATTTTGGAAGGAAAAATCATATCTCGCCCTTATATCCAAATGACACTTCGTTTGATGGAAGCGTTTGGTATTATAAGTATGTGGCACAAAAATATTATCAAAGTACCTGCCCAAAGCTATACTGCAAAGCCCTTTGTAGTAGAAGCAGATTGGTCGGCTGCCTCTTATTATTATGCCTTGGCTGCTTTTTCGGAAGAAGCTTCCTTGCAGTTGAATGGGCTTCAGGCCAAATCTGTGCAGGGAGATGCGGTATTGGTGGACATTATGCAGCTGTTTGGGGTCAAAACTACCTTCAATGACAAAGGGGTGTTATTGACCAAGGAAGCTATTCGTGTAGAACAGTTTGATTACGATTTTTCAGATTGTCCCGACTTGGCTCAAACACTAGCAGTTATTTGTGCAGGCTTGAATATTCCTGCTCATTTTACAGGCTTGGAAACTCTTACCATCAAAGAAACCGATCGAATTCATGCCATCAAGACAGAGCTAGAAAAGATGGGGGCTGTAGTAGATACTACTTTAGATTCCTTGACCATCAAGCAGGGAATTGTTAATACCAACCAGAAGGCACAGGTACGCACCTATGACGACCACAGAATGGCCATGGCTTTTGCTCCTCTCACATTATTATTAAAAAAAGTAACCATAGAGAAAAAAGATGTCGTACGAAAGTCTTATCCCAACTTTTGGAATGATTTGGCTAGTTTGAAGCTGACAGGGTTTTAGAGCATATTTATCAAAACAATATTTCATGGATGGTGGGCAGAACTGCTACAACTTCATACTAATTGGAGCATGCTTTCAGTTTTTTGTTGTAATTTTTGTCCCAACAAAGTTTTATAATGAAGTTGTTTAAAAATGGAATTACTTCGTGAGTGCTTCGCAGTTGTGCTGAACCAAGGCTTTGCCGAACCGAGCCATAGGCGAGCTCATAAGCACTCGCAACGCAATCTGAGATGCTTGTTTGCGCTGGCTTGTGCTGGTAGCACAACCCCGAAGGGCAGGGCTGTTAAGTTCTGAAAAAAGCTAATTTGAATGCTGCTAGAAAAACCCCGAAGGGGTGATATTATTATAGTAGATCATATACAACGTCTATTTCAACCCTGAAAGGGTGACATTATTAGCTTGTAAGACGATAATAGCACCCTTTCAGGGTTCAAAAACTATACTTAAACATGTTCTATAATAATAACATCCCTTCGGGATTAACATTTCGCAGTATTAATTATAATCTAAATTTAGAACTTAACAACCCTGCCCGAAGGGCTCACGTAAGTAAAAGCTAGAGCAAAAAAGGTACAACTCCATAGACCATTAAAATAAGTACATTAAAAGTTAAGTCAATTATTCAGGTATTTTGTTATCTGCTGTAGGGAAAACAATGGCTAGGTTCTAGCTCCTTGGCCTCTTTGGGGGGGGCATAAGCATATGCCTATAATAATAACAATATCAGCTACTTGGTATCTACGTGCAGCCGCTGCATTCAGACAAATAATCCCAGAACCACGCTCTCCTTTGATGATATAGGTCTCTAAGTGTTCTCCATTCTTATTGTTGACCACCTGCACCCGTTCTCTGGCTATCCTCTTTGAATTTAGTATAGTGTCGCACAGGGCGACAAAATAATAACAATCTCCCTTAGGATTAAGTTATTAGCTCCAAAGGATGAATTGGCAGCAAAGATAAACTTTCCGAGCAAAAGAAAAAAGGAAGGTTGATGGGGGGGCTTTTTGAGAAGGGATAACCGCTACCTATACTTTTAATAAAAAATTAAGAGTTTATTTTTGTGTAAATCTATTACTTTTTAATTATAATTGAGGGCGGTAAATACTATTAATACTGTAAAAGTAGTACTTTATTAATAGTAATCTGTATTATCGTTATAATTTACATGAAATGTAGAAAGTTTGGACTTTTATTTCTATAATTGTATTAGATTAGTAATTTTAAAATAGACTCCAAATTTTATTTGCATAAAGTTCTTGCAAACAACCTTCAACAGAATGTTTAAATCACCAGAATAATCAACTGTAGTAAACCTCAGTACTATATTATTTATTGTTGGGGGCAATCATTTGTGAAAAACATGAACGTGCTACTTAAACACTTGAAAGCTATCAAAAAGAACATTAGAACAACGTAGATAAATTAGAAGCGTTGGGTGGATGTGCTATATAGCCTTGGGTTTTGGGTAGAGTACATTGATACTATTATAGGCTTGAACGATAAAGACTGAATAACATAAGCAACTTATAAGATTAAATCATAGGGCGTGTTGCCCAGCCCACTGCGGGATAGCAGTAATTTTTTAAATCCAAGTATTATGAATACGAATGAAATGATCAAAGCATGGAAAAATGCAGAAGTAGAAACTAATGAAAATAACTCTGCTGTTGTTAACGAAGAGTTGATTGGCCAAATTCACGGTGGTAACGATTCTTCTGGCTGGGTTTGTACAGTTAGTGGTGAGTGCAATGATAGCGGAAGATCTTGTTGGGACATCATCTGGAATGACATGCTTTAAGACAAGCTTACCTAACCGTTATTTTTTAACGGTTAGGTTTTTTATTGAAATTAGTTGAGCATTAAATTAGGCATTTTAATTCACCTAATAGACAGCGCCACTACCACAGTGCCAATAGCAACCTGCTAGGTATTTACCTTTAATTCCAGTTATTCTTGTGCCTATACTACGAGAAATGCCCTGTAAAACATTCCTAAAATAGTTATTTACCAATAGCTACTTATCAGCCGATCTCCCCGCATTTTCCAATTTTTGACTCCATACATCTGGGATATTGGTTGCCTTATTATTCATTCTAATAATATCCTCCAATCAAGTAAGTTTCCTATGAATTTAAATATTGATAGATTACTACAAAATGATGCGACCAAACAGTTGGGCGTGTTAAATTTTGTAGCGGATTTGATAGATTCTACTCAAAAACAACTAGAAGATAAACTAACAGCCTACTCTATTAATATTGAAAAGATATTGTTACCCAATCTCATTAATAGTTATTATGAAACTATTTGGAAATTACTGACGCAACAATATTTAGTTTTAAGTAAAGAGCAAAACTTGAGTTTTGATGTCTATTGTAGTGATTTATTAAAGCAGCCAGAGGTAAAAAAATATTTGTTGCAGCGCTTTCCAATATTGAAAAGCAGATTGTTGAATGTGTCCAGAATATGGGTCAAACAATCCTTTGATATATTGACCCAACTAGAAAAAAATGCAAAGGAGCTAAAGCGTGTTTTTCACCTAGATGTAAACTTACACCAGATTAAATCTATACAATTTGGGCTTGGAGATCTGCACAGGGGGGGCAAATCAGTGGCATTAATAGAATTTTTATCCAATGAAAAACTAATTTTCAAGCCTCGTGGGCTAGAGATTGATGAAAAATTTAATTCTTTTCTGGCTGTTCTTGATAAGAAGCTCAATTTGGGGTTTAAAGCGCCCCAAACATTAAACAAAAAGCACTATGGTTTTGTAGAGTACATTGAGCATCAAAAATGTGCTACCAAAGAAGAATTGCAGGATTATTATTCCAGACTTGGAGGTTTATTAGCGATACTCTATTTACTAGAAGCAACCGATTTTCATTACGAAAATATCATAGCGCAAGGTACTTATCCCATTCTTATTGACTTAGAGTCCTTCTTTCATCCCCATATTCCCATTCAAGGAACAGAAACCAATCAAGGTTTGGACAGAAGTGTACTGAGAACGGGGCTGTTGCCCAGTTCATTTTCGCTCGACAATGCAGAAATAGACATAAGCGGTATTGCAGATGTTGCGAATAGGGAAAGTTTAATTGCTCAACAAATGCTTCAATTAAACGAAGATGGCTCTTTTGATGTAGTGAGGGAAAAGGGGAAGCTCTTGGGCGGCAAAAATATACCTTATACCGCAGCTCATGAAGCGCATGTGCCCAAAATCCAATCCGATTGTATTGCAAAGGGGTTTGAACAGGTGTATACTTTTATTTTGGAGCATCGATCTTACGTCAAAGCTCAATTGGAGTGCTTTAAGAATTGTGAGATTAGAATCCTATTTAGAAATACGATAGTTTATACCCACTTACTAGACGAGAGCAGGAATTCAAATGTGATGTTGAGCCAACAAGCCTTGTACAAGCATTTTGAAATACTGAAAAAGACAATTCCTGATTATAAAATTTCGGAGCTGTTTGTTGAATATGAAATTGAAGATTTAGAGCAAGGGGATGTACCTATGTTTAGCACCAAAACAGATAGTACGCATCTATGGTATTCTGATGAAAAATATCTTGAAAATTTCTTTAATGAATCGGGCTATGATACCGTTCTAAAAAAACTAGAGGCGTTCTCTGAAAGTGATCTAAATCAGCAATTGTGGATTATCAATACATCTATAGAATTAGCTAATCAGAACAAGAACCAGCACAACAAGAGCCAGCCCAGCGTTCGTATCAATGCCCAAAGCGACCATACCACAACACTGGAAAAGGAAGCTAGTAGAGTTATACAATTTATAAAAGATAACATCAATTGTTCGGACAAGTTTGCCAATTGGCTCGTCTTAAAAACCGAAAGTTTGGACGGTCAAAAATTTAGAATGGCCAATGCCTCGTATGATTTATTTAGTGGCTTACCTGGCGAAATTTTATTTTTGTCACAGGCAGAGAGCATTGATAAAGAGGCTAAAGCGATTGCCGAAAAGGCGTATAATCAACTCATTAAACACATTTCTATATCCAAAGATTCAATTAGGCCAATAGGCTTGTATGTGGGCTGGGGCAGCGTCATTTACCTAAATGCACTTTTGTGGAAACACACGAAAGAAGAAAAATACAAAGCAAATACAAGGAGGATTTTTGAGGAGGTGGACTTTCAGAACTTGATACAAGTAGACACAAATTTCTCCCTAATCAAAGGTAGTGCAGGGTTTATCGTGGCCTGCTTAACCTATCATAGCCTTACATCGGATTCCCAAAGTTTGTTTTTGGCAGAAGCTGCCGCTCAACATCTTATCAATTGTCAAGTAAAAATGGACAAAGGGATAGGTTGGCGAATTGCAAGCAAAGTACCTTTGTCTGGTCTTGCACATGGTGCTTCAGGATTTATCGTAGCGTTTGCGTTGCTCTACAATACTACCCAAAAAGAACAATATAAGGAGATCGTCTACCAATGCCTAGCCTATGAAAATTCCCTATTCTCACCCAAGGATAACAATTGGATTGACAAAAGAGACTTTATAACCAAGGAGTTTCCAAACCAAGATTATTGTTCAACAGCTTGGTCGCATGGTGCGGGAGGTATTGGCCTGACTAGACTAAAGCTTATCAAATTAGGCTTTGATGATGCTTTTATCAAAAAAGATTTGGAGATTGCTGTACAAACGGTTTTAAATTATAATTTTGGGATGGGACATACGCTGACGTATGGCGATTTTGGTAATTTAGAGTTGCTTTACCAATATGCTACGACCTTTAATGATGATGCGGTGTACCAACAATGGAACAAAATAACCAACGCATTGCTTCATGACATCAACCAAAATGGCTGGCAATTGGGTCTAAAAACAGTCAACTCCTTAGGCTTAATGTCGGGCGTAACAGGCATTGGTTATCAGTGCCTTCGATTTTTATATCCAGACCAAGTACCTTCTCTATTAATGCCCGAATAACTATATGCTATCAAGATTTCCTCATTATCAGCAACTCGACCAAAAAGACTGTGGCCCTACTTGTATTAAGATTATTGCCAAGCACTACGGTAAAAATATTCCTATTCAAAGATTGCGAGACTTAGCGCAAACCAATAGGATAGGAACATCGCTCAAAGGACTTTCGTATGCCTCAGAGCAGATAGGTTTTAGAACCTTGAGTGTAAAAATCACTCTAAAGGACTTGGAAACGGTACCGCAACCCTGTATCATTTATTGGAATGCTAAACATTTTATCGTTCTTTACAAAGTCAAGAAAGGCATTTTTTATGTCAGCGATCCTGCTTTTGGATTAATAAAATACACCACCAAAGAATTTTTAAAGGGCTTTACAGGGCAAACGGTCGAAGAGAGCAAAGCTGGATATGTGATGCTTTTTGATACGACCCCTGATTTTCAGAATAAGGAATTTGAAAAGGAAGAGGACAATACCTTTAGTTTCCTAAAACAATACATTGTCAAATACACTCGGTTTTTCAACCAACTGTTTATAGGTATTTTTGCCCTGAGCATCATCAATTTAATCTTTCCCTTTCTCACACAAGCAATTGTTGATATTGGTATACAAAATCAGGATTTGAGTTTTATTTACTTAATCCTGCTGGCCCAGCTCATGCTTTTTGTAGGCAAAGCAGGGCTCAACGTTATTCGGTCTTGGATTGTACTGCATGTAACCAAACGGATTAACATTTCTGTGCTTGCCGATTTCTTTAGAAAAATGATGCGCTTGCCGATTGCATTCTTTGACGTAAAGATGATTGGCGATTTATTTCAAAGAATTAGTGACCACGAACGCATAGAGAAATTTATAGCCAATACGTCCATTGAAACCATCATCTCGCTTTTTAATTTGGTAGTTTTTGGGATGGTATTGGGCTATTACAACCTTTACATACTGTTCATATTTTTAGTTTTTACTGTTTTGTACGTGCTTTGGTTGTTGCTGTTCATGAAAAAAAGAAGAGTATTGGACTACAAACAATTCTCTGAAAATTCGGCTAATCAGGATAAAATTTTTGAGTTGCTTACGGGTATGAAGGAAATCAAAATCAACAATGCTGAACTTCAAAAACGCTGGGAGTGGGAAAAAATTCAGGCCAGATTGTTTAAAATAAGCATTAAGAATTTATCCTTGGAGCAATGGCAATCGGTGGGTTCACAATTGATTAATGAACTCAAAAACATACTTATTAGCTTTTATTCTGCCAAGTTGGTTATTGACGGAGAGATTACACTTGGAATGATGTTGAGTATTTCTTACATGGTAGGACAGCTCAATGTCCCATTGCTCCAAATATTAAATCTGTTCACCTCCTTTCAGGATGCCAAAATTGGAATTTCCAGATTTAATGAAATTTATGATTTGGAAGATGAAGATGAATCTATTATGGTTGCCCGAACAGTAAGCATAAAGCACGAAATTAAATTTGAAAATGTTTCTTTTCGTTATAATCAACTCAGCAAGGGTTTTTTGTTTGATAATCTAAACCTTAGCATTCCTGCCAACAAAACAACGGCTATCGTTGGTTTAAGCGGTAGTGGCAAAACAACATTGCTGAAGTTGATACTTAAATTTTATGCCTTAGAAAAGGGAAGTTTAAAATTTGATCAATTGAATGCCGAAAATATCCTCGCAAGAGATATTAGAGCTATTTCAGGGATTGTTATGCAAGAAGGGATGATTTTTCCCAATACGGTGCTACACAATATTACCATTGGAAGCGAATATGTAGACTACGATCGCTTGGAACATGCCCTCAAAGTAGCCAATATCAAAAAATTTGTTGATGCGCTGCCCAAAGGTGTTCATACCGAAATTGGAAAGAATGGCATTGGTATGAGTACAGGCCAAAAACAACGCATATTGATAGCACGCACCATTTACAAAGACCCCGAGTTGTTGTTGTTTGATGAAGCGACCTCTGCACTTGACGCAGAAAACGAAAAAGTAATTATGTCCAACTTAGCTTCATTTTTTGAGAATCGGACGGTAGTAGTGGTGGCGCACCGTCTGAGTACGGTCAAGAATGCAGATAAAATAGTGGTGCTGAACAATGGAAAAATAATAGAAGAAGGCAACCACAAAGAACTGACGGCTAAAAGAGGGGCCTATTATGAGCTGGTGAAAAATCAATTAGAATTAGGAAATTAAGTATGGAACCTGAAAAAATACAGTACAGCGAAGAAGTAGACGAGGTATTATCCTATGTGCCCAACTGGATGATTCGATGGGGCATTTCGCTCATCTTTGCGATTCTAATGTTGTTTCTATTTCTTGCATGGCTTATTAAGTATCCAGATGTTGTGGCTTCAGAAGTTATTATAACTACCGAGACGCAACCCATCCCTCTTATCTGCCAATCGGAAGGTATTCTGAAAAAAATATTCGTCCGTGATGGACAAGCCGTAAAAAAGGCAGATGTGTTGGCCTATATGGATAATGAAGCCAATTATGAGCATGTTTTGGCTTTAATTGAACTCATTGATAAGAAAGAAGATATTTTTAGCTCCAAAATAATATTCCCCAAAAATCTTCAATTGGGGGCCATCCAACTCGACTACAATCGATTTCTAAATGCCTACTTAAATTATTGGCTCAATAGGGAGATCCGCCCCAAAGAAAAGGAAATTGCAGTTTTACAAATTCAACTCGAAAACAATAAAATATTAAAAAAACAATTAGAGCAAAAAGAAATTCTGTTTAGACAGGATTTGAAACTAACTGTCAAAGACTCCAAGAGAGATTCTATGCTTCATGCTGGTGGGCATATTTCAGACCAAAATTTTGAAATGAAGCAAATTAAATTTATCGAAAAACAAAGAGCCTACCAAGATGTATTAAATCAAATCTCCAACATCAATATTTCTATTTCGCAGATCAACCGTGAGATGATTGCCCTGTCGGACATCAACAACGAAGTGCTTTATAAGAATGAACAAACCACTTTATTAGAATTTGAACGGTTAAAAGGAGCGACAGAACGATGGAAGAATAAGTATTTGTTTGTTAGCCCCATCAATGGAAAAGTATCCTTTAATAAGTTTGTAGAAGACAACATCTACCTCAACCGAAACGATAATGTATTTACTATAATCCCCGTAAAAGGCGGAAAAGTGGAAGGCAATGCCGAAATGGCCATTAGCAAATCAGGAAAAGTCCGAGTGGGCCAAAAAGTCAATATCAAACTAGCCAATTTCCCTTATGGCGAATATGGAATGTTGGAGGGAAAAATCAAAAGTATTTCATTAACGCCCTCCAATGACAAATATATTTTGAGCATTGAACTGCCCAATGGATTGGTTTCAACCTATGGCAAAGAATTGAATTTCAAACAAAATATGAAAGGAATTGCAGAAATTATTACAGAGGACTTGCGTCTAATTGAACGGGTGTTTTATCAGTTCAGAAAAAAAGTGAATTAGTACAGGGTAACAAAAGTAAGTCGATGTTCTACCATTTGATAGTGATGTAATATTCCAACCCCCTCAAAACAACAAAGAGTACAAACGCTATTAGAAGCTTTACAAAAAACTTAGCCCTAGTCTGTTGTACAGTTTCAGAAGCCAGCACAATCTTTATGCTTTCAATCAATTTTTCTTTATTCAACCAAAGAATAATTACAATCAGTAGTTGATATAGAATGGCCGCCTTCAACGCTCCTACATGAACCCCAAAGTAGATGTCTTGAAGAATAACATTCACAAGAATGGCTGTCGTAAACAAACAACCAATTATTCGTGTTTTTTTGATCAAGATTAGAAGCCCTCCAAGCAATTCAAAAACTCCCAACGTAAGGGCAAAAGCTTGCGAATAGCCATAAAAAGCCCACATCAATTCCATGCCCGTCATTTCAGATACCATTTTGCCCGTTTCGGTAGCTCCCCTAAATTGAACCACTTTACCAATCCCATAAACAAACATGGCAAAAACGACAACCCAACTTATCGCATTTTCAATTATTTCAACCTTATCTTTTTGAGTAAAATTCATGCTGAATTTGATTTATTGTACGCCCTACAGTAGAGTGGGTTCTAAATTTATTATACACTCGTTAAATATAATTAAGTAGGCGGTCAAAATAAGTTTTAATTAAAAAAAATTAAAAATTTACTTGCGTGAGTTTGTGCCAACTGTGGCTGTTGAGATTTTACTTTCTCAACAGCCACGGCACTAAATCCGTCCCTTCGGGCAGGGTTGTTAAGTTCTGGCAAATGAATCCGAATGCTGTTGGAAAAAATCCTGAAAGGATGTCATTATAGTAGTAATAATGCCTATAAAATGCCTTTAAATCCCGAAGGGATGTCATTATCACCTTGTATATTAATAATATC
>CAYULH010000068.1:0-29316 GCA_964445645.1 uncultured Aureispira sp.
TTCGGGGTTTTTCCAGCAGCATTCAGATTAGCTTTTTCCAGAACTTAACAGCCCTGCCCGAAGGGATGAAATGATTGTAGCTTTGTTTACAAAGCGTATTTTTAAATCCCGAAGGGATGATATTATTAATATACAAGGTGATAATGACATCCCTTCGGGATTTAAAGGCATTTGATAGGCATTATTACTACAATAATGACATCCCTTCGGGATTTTTCCAACAGTATTCGGAGGTATTTGCCAGAACTTAACAGCCCTGCCCTTCGGGATTTTTACAACAGAATTCGGAAGCATTTCCCAGAACTTAACAGCCATGCTCTTCGGTTTTTTTCCAACAGCATTCAAATTGATTTTTCTAGCACTTAACAGCCCTGACCGAAGGACTCACACAAGCAAATTTAGCCTCTTTAGCGACATTAGGACACATTTAAAAACTTCTTACTCCAGCAAGCATTCCAGATAAGGAACTGTCCATACTTTTTCGTGCGCCAAACGATGTCCCGTATAGCCATGCTCACCATAAGTAGTACCATGATCGGCACAACAAATAATAAAAGTAGGTCTAGCTCTGGCAGCCAAAGCAGCTTGCAAAATTGGCAATTGCTGATCGACATAGCGCAAGGCAGCAGCATGACTTTCTAAGGTATCTTGTTTGTTGGAAGAAGTTGTTTTTTTTAGGTAAAAATAATTGGGTTGGTGAATGGCCGAGACATTAATAAACAAAAAAGTAGGTTCTGGATGTGCTTTTAATGCTTGAGCGGCTTGTTCCAATTGGGCTTGTGTAGAATGGCGATTGGTAACGCCCAAATCTGTAGTCCAATAACTGTGCTGAAACAAAGCAGGAAAAACCCTGCTCAAAGGCGTTTGTTTATTAAAAAAGCCCACCCCACCAATACAAATGGTGGTGAAGCCCCGCTCGGCCAATCCCTCTACAATAGTGGCGGCTTCCAAAATACAGGTATTTTCTACCGCCGTTTCGCTGCCTGCAAAGGCCGTGGCAAATAAGCGTGGATGCTTACCTGGTGTGGCAGGCGTAGGCAAAAAGCCTGCAAAAAAAGCATGGTGTGCCGCATAGGTAAAGCTACCGGGGCTGTGGCGTTTTTCCCAGCCCGTAGCAGGGAGCCAAGCCGAAAAATTGGGCAATTGCCCTGCCTCAAAAGCTGCTTGGGCAACATCATAACGCAAGGTGTCCAAGGTGATGAATACAATATCACTGTTGGCAACCACTTTGTTCATATTATAGGCCATTAGTCATTACTTCAAATTATAAGGGCAAGTCCAATACTTGTTCAACAATGTAGGTAGGCATGAGGTCTTGTGTCCATTCTCGATTGTGCGATACCCAACAAGTGGCAATACCCAATTGGGCCGGCCCTACAATATCATTGATAGGGTCATCTCCTACGTATAACAATTGTTCGGGGTGGAGTTGTTCTTGTTCCAGAATGCGTTCAAAGAGCAGTGGATTGGGTTTTTCTAGCTGGTGTTGTTGCGAAATATGAATTTGTCGGCTAGAAAAAATAGTGTCCAATTGCGCCTGCTTAATTTTTCGGCTTTGGTTGCTAATAGAACCATTGGTGAGGATGCCTAAGCGGTAGTTTTGTTGCAATTGTTGTAGTTTTTGTAATAATGGAGGAGAAGCAGGAGCCACATAAGAGCTGATATTGGTTTGGATATAATTCCACAAGCTTTCCTCTTCCCAGCCCCAAGGCTGGTATTTTTGAATGAGCCAAGCCACAAAATCACCTCTATCGGCATAACCCCAGTCATCGTTTTCTTCAATTTCTGGTTGTTCATTATAAAAATAAACCTGCGGCAGATGCTCTTCAAAAAAAGTCTCCAAACAGCCCATCAAAGCAGCATTTCTATCAATCAATGTATTATCCAAGTCAAAATAGATACAAGCAATTGGTTTAGGCATAATGCTGTTGTTTTAGATGATTCAAAACGGCTTGGTAAGTATTTCTACCTTGATACAATACTCTAGGCAGTAAATCTCCGAAAGCATTGACTTCTAGAATGTATCCTTGCTCCAAATCAGTACTGACCAAAATATCCAAACAAGCATATTGGTGGGCGGGCAATTGAGCCGCAGTTTGAATAGCTAAGGTTTCAACCCGATTCCAACGTTCCATGCCCATTTTTTCTTTTAATTGCTCCAATGAGCCACGCCTATTGCCCAAATGCAAATTGGTGAGGGGCGATTGGCTTTGGCGCACCACTACCTGCTGGCATTGCCCACCAATAACCACCATTCGCAAATCAAAAACAGCCTTGCCTAAACTTGCTTTGGGAATCCATTGTTCGGCCATAATGCCTTCTTTTGCCAAGCAATTGATGAGCGTAGCAATATCCTTTTCGTTGCTGTACTGGCGTAGGCGCAGCGAATTGAACAGGGCTACTTTACCTTGTTGTACCTGCATTTCTACAGAAGTAGTAGCTTGTAGGCGTTGGCCTTGTGTCCGAAAAGCAACCACACCCGAGGCAGAAGAACCATGCAAGGGCTTGACAAATACCCGTGACCAGCCTTTTTGTTGCATTTTTTGGCGCAAATCCTCATAATTCTGAACAGAATAGAGGGCAGGCGGCACCTTGATGCCTTGTTGTTGCAAATGTTGATGACATTGTTGTTTGTCAAAACACAAACGAATATAGTCCAAGCTATTGACCCACTGTAGATGGGGGAACGTACTACATTCCTGTTCTAGTGTATCTAATAATTGAACAAAACCCAAATGTTGTTGCAACAGTCCGCTCAAACTGCCCTTGCTCGGTGGTACAGCTGGATCAACCCAAGCTGCATGGTTGACATGAGCTGCGCCCCAATGCAGCAAGCCTTGTGTTACGGCAGCATTTTCTCCGGGCGACTCCAAACGCAGCAAATCAACTTGAGAAAGTAGTTGTTCCCAGTTGATTTGCTTGTTGAGCAGCGTCTCATAAGACAGCACAATAGGTGCCGGCCAGCCTTCGTTTTTTGCCGCTTCTAAGAAAAACTGACAGCGTCTATTTTCGGGATTTCCAAGCCATAAAAGTCGTTGCATAGCACAGGGCATATTGATATAAATAGAAGAGATAATATACCACTATTCGGAAACAGCAACATAACGGTAGACCTCTCCATCGCCATAATCGTCCTCATCTTGAGGATCTTCTAAACTTATAGGAACCCCCAAATCTTTTAATTGCTCTATAATTTCATCATCATTGACATAGTGATGATCTAAAATCAGCATTTTTAGATTTTTGATACTGGGATTGTCCAACAGGGCTTCTGCACCTTCATTGCTCAAAGTGCCATTGGATAAGTCTAAGACTTCTATTCTATTTAGAATAGGATCATCAACCAATTTTTCGGCTAGTTGATCTACAATTTCGCTGTTGCGTAAACCCAAATAAGTGAGGCTTGGCAAGTGGTTTTCGTTGTTGCCTCTGTAGCTGGCGACTACCTCAGCGGCAGAAGCAGAAAAGCCATAATCTTCAGAACCCATCCACAATTCCAAGTGCTTTAGGGCGGGCAAATTAGATTCGGCCAAATCAGAGAAAATATTGCTGGGCATTCCACCTGTTTCTACAATAAGGGTATGCAGCGTAGTAGAGTCCAGCACTCCCAAAGATAGGCCATTGCCCCCACGTACTTGGAAGTATTCCAATTGAGGGAAAGCCTTAAAAAAGTTGCTATAAGAAGTATTCTCAATCCAAGAAACTTCGTTTTCCTCTTGGGTAATATCTCCTACAAAAATAGCTTTGAGATGCTGTAGTTTGTCTTTGTTTTCTATGAGAACTTCCAAAATAGTATCGGGCGTTTCATCATACTCGCCAAGCATACCAAATACCAAACCATCAATTTGGCCTACTTTGTCATCTTCAATGAATTTTCTTAAATTGTCTGGCACATTTTGTTCGCCATCATATTCTGTATAAAAACGATAAGCGGCCTCTGTATCTTCAATACCTGTTTCGGGAGAGAAATTGAGGACTTTTTTTCCATTCAGCTGAGTAGCGTGACCGTAAAAACCCATAACGTAAATTATGTTTGGAGTGGAATAAAATATTACACAACTAAGGTACTAAAAAAACAAGGAGCTTTCAAGTATTGGGCGAGCTTGACGGTATTTTTTATTATAAGTAGTCGTTCAAAATTCTTTACAACAAAAAACGGATATTTTACTTCGTGAGCCCTTCGGGGTTCCTCCAGCTCATCGTTGAAAATACTCGCCTTAGCCCGCTAAGGCTGCGTTTTTCGCCTTGATCTGAATAATTGCTAGTGCTTTTGTGCTACCAGCACAAGCCATCGCAGCTCGCTTTGCGAGTATTCCATTTTTTAACTTATAATTAATTTTGTCCACCTACTTAAAAAACAACCTAGCCAATAGAATTGGAAAAGGAATGGAAATAACTCTTTGCTCACTTATACAATTAGCGTTTTATGCACTTTAAAAGTTTAAAATTGAGGGAGTTGAAGGCGTATATTTACTCAGATGCTTATACCCAATCGGATTATATTGCCATTAGCAAACAACGGGCTTTGTCGCAAGAGCGCAACCCTAGAGCTAGGCCAGAAGATGTGGTGTTGGTGCTGGTGTATGAAGCCGATGAATTGGTGGCTTACCTAGGGGTATTTGCAGATGATTTGCACTTTGAGAATGGGGTGGAGCATGTGGGCTGGTTGAGTTGTATGTGGGTAAACCCCAAAATGCGTGGAAAAGGGATAGCCAAGCGATTGTTGCAAACGGTTTTTGAAGCATGGGAATACAAGATTTTGGTAACAGAATTTACACCAGCAGCCAAAGGGTTGTATGATCGCAGTGGGCATTTTATAGACTTGGCAAAACCCAAGGGCTGGCGAGGCTATTTGCGCCCCAATTTGGCTACCTTATTACCCAAAAAATCGCCAAATTGGCAAAAGTGGCAGCCGTTGTTAAAATTGGTCGATGGTGTCTTGGCCTTGCCCAACACCTTGCGCTTGTGGCTGCACCCTACTCCTTCTATCCAAAAGCAGGGCTATTCTTTTGAGTACTTGGCGGAACTAGATGACGAGGCTTGGGCGTTTATACAAACACAGCAAAACGGCGAGTTGATTCATCGCAATCGGGCAGAACTAGATTGGTTGTTGAGCAATCCTTGGTTGTTGCAAGCACCACTTCAAGATAGAAATGCACAGCGGTATCATTTTTCTTCGGTAGCTACTAGCTTTTATTTTTTGGCAATCAAAGTATACAATGTTAAATTAAAGGTAATAGCTGTCATCATTATGAGTTATAGGGAAGGAAGTGTTAAATTGCCTTATGTATATGTGCAGACGGGAATGGAAGAAGTGGTGTGGCAGTTGATTGACCAGCATTTGTTGGCGATGCGTGCCGAGACATTAACGGTTTTTCAACCCCAATTGGTAGGCATTTTGCCCAAAAGAAAGCATCCTTTTTTTCGTTTGCGTGCCTTTCAGCGGCATTATATTATTGGTAAGGTCATGCAAGAAGCATTGGAAGCAACCAATACCGTAATTTTGCAAGATGGAGATGCAGATGCGGCATTTACGTAAGCGAGTACAACATACATTTAAACTAGATAGCGTACGAAAATAATCTATGCAAACAGGGCGTTCTAATCAACAAAAAGAAACCTATTTACTTCAACACAGCAAGGAGCGAATTGTGTTGAGTCAAGATCCTTTTGCAGGAGGGGGAGAGGGGAATTTGTACCATATTGTTTCGCCTGTGGCGTATCAAAAAAAGTATGTTGCCAAAATTTATCACCCTCATAAACTGACGGAGGAGCGAGCAAGCAAAATAGAGTATTTGACTACTTATCAGCCTGCTGCGGCACAAGCAGCACAGGGCGGACACGTTCCTGTAGTTTGGTGTACCGATGTATTGCTCAAGGATGGTGTTTTTGCAGGGTTTATTATGCCCTATACCAAAGGCGAAAAGTTAGAGATTTTGTGTACGCCCAAAATTCCACGAAAATTGCGTGCTCGCTGGAAGCGTTTTTCCTTTAGAGAAGGGGCGGAGGCGAGTGCTTATCGGCTACGATTGGGGTTCAATCTTTGTGCAGCCATTCATCAGGTGCATAAAATGGAACGCTATGTTTTGGTGGATATGAAGCCCGACAACATTATGATTCAGCCCAATGGATTGGTTTCGATTGTGGACACTGATTCTGTGGAGGTGGTGGAAGGGCAAGAAACGCTTTTTGATGCGCCTGTTGCTACGCCAGAATACACGCCCCCTGAGCATTATCAAAAATTAAATTATGATGCTACCCAGCAGCAATCGTGGGATTTGTTTGGTTTGGGGGTCATTTTGTACAAGTTATTTTTTGGAATTCACCCTTTTGCGGCAAGCACCAAAGCACCCTATGAGCATTTGACTACCTTGGCACAAAAAATAGAGACTGGTTTTTTTGTACACGATCCCAAGCACGCCAATTCTTTTAGCATTATACCGCCGCCGCATCGGGCATTTAATGACTTGAATGAAGAATTGCAGCAGTTGTTTATGCGTTGTTTTGTAGATGGGCAGGACTATCCTGAAATGCGCCCTACTGCCGAAGAGTGGTGTGCTGCCCTCTTGTTGGCAACCGATGACCAAGCTGCTCACGAGCGTTATGGGCATATTCTCCAACGTAAACGGGGCCGCCGCAAAATGTATATGGCTTTACCTTCTAATAAGGTGAAATTACCTGTTTTGCATAAGAGTTTTGGAGCATTGCAGGTATTGGACGAAGAAAAAAGTAATATACCTGCTGCACCCAATTTGAGTCCTTCGCAGTATGTTGAGTTTAGAAAGCCAGAAAAAATCAAGTCCGTCCATACTTTGATAGCAGCAGGAGTGGCTATAGGTTTTGTTACGATTGGTATGCCAATAATATCATTGTTGATAGTGGCTATATTTTTGGGCAATGTGCAGGAGGAGTTTAAGAAGACGAGTGCGTACAAGCAGTTGCAAAGAGCGGAAAAGGAATTGGGCAAGGCCAAAAAGAAACACCATTATATCAAGGGGCAAACCACCAAAAAACGAAAACGGCTGAGACGCAGATTGGGTAAAACGGCTCGTCATATTGAGCATATCTTGGGATTGATTCAGCAAGAAGTCCAAAAATTGCAAGATTATTTGAGCGTACAAGATGAAAAGGTGAAGGGGTTGAATGAAAAAGCCAATCAGGACTATGAATACATCAATGATTCCTTTGTACAAGAGGCTAAGGCCAATAGGGCAGTTGCTAGAGTAGGTATAGATCAATACCGAAGCTTGGAGCAAATTAGGGCAGCCTTGGATATAGAACAAAAAAGAGCTGTGCAGGAGTTGAGTTTGCGCCATGCTATTCAAACCAATAACGAAACCTACGAGCAAGAAAAAATAGCCATAGAGCAATTGTTTGATAAGCGATTGAGTACATTGGAACAACGAAAAAAAGAGGAGCGTGCTCGGCTCAAGGCTACCAAGGATCGAGCAATGAATGAATTGTACAAGCAATTGGATCAAGAGGCCAATTTGATTAAGAATTGGCCACGCCTTTGGAATGGTGTAAAACGAAATGCTAATTTGAATAATAGATTGCAAGAGGATTTTCGGGCTGCTAGGCTTTATTCTATGTTGCAGATTGCTCGCATTGATGTTAACGATCAGTATATAGAGCTCAATGGTGGTCAAAAAGTTATGTTGCATGGAATTGGGTCTTCTAAGCAAATCTTACGCAATATGCTGTATTGGATGGACGAGATTAAGCACGAGCGTAAAAAAATAGCAGAGGAAGAGCAAAAGTTGAACAGTAGTATTCAGACTCGACTCAATGCCATTCAGGACAATGAACGCCTAGAAATTGGTAAATTGGAGCAATCTAAGCAAAGGCAATTGCAGCAGGTAAAGGTGTTGGTTCCAGCCGAACAACTAGGGGAGCCTTACCAACAACTACAACAGCATTACCAAACGGCTAGTAGCTATGTAGAAGAGTTGGAGGCAGCTCATGCTGTAGAAGAACAAAGTTTAACACAACAGTATCAGGCGCAATATGAACAAATTATTGCCAATAGTGAAGCGAAGGCAGCAGTGGCTAGAAAACATATAGTAGCACTTCAGCAACAGCTAGAGCAACACAAAAAACGCTTGCAGGATAGAAAGGTACAGCGTGATTTGGCAGAATTAGAACGTTATCAACGAGAGTTGGATATAGCTACTCGTAGTGTTGAGGATTACTTAAATAGAGTAGAACGCCACAAAAAAATTACGTTCAAGAATTATTTGCAATTGTTGATAAAAAAGAAATAATCCATAACATTGTAGGGCAATACATCACTATGGTTTATTCTATCAAGCATTGCCAAATTTTATCTGCCATAATTGCCTAAATTCGGTTATTTTGGCGTATTATTTAGCTCTGGTATAATATTGATAGTGCAATAGGGCATAATAACAGATGTATGTATCCATTACAACCAATTGCTTGCAACAATGTCTATTGTTAGCAAAATTAAAATATAAAATAAGGAAAACATAATTTTAACGATTTGGGGCGGTCTTGGATTGAACAATAAGCCCCGAACACCCATTATAACAATTCACATAAAACTAAATAAAACAAGATGTTTAATAAAAATGAGTTTAGAAAATATGCTGTTAAGCATATGGGTATGACTGGTATGCATTTGGATACTTACATGGAACAAAATGTTCAATCGGCATGGCCTAACATTACCAGTATGACTCCTAATGTTATTGAGGAGCGCAAGATGAATATTGCTGCTATGGATGTATTCTCTCGTCTGATGATGGATAGAATTATCTTTTTGGGAACAGGGGTGAATGATTACATTGCCAATGTTATTCAGGCGCAATTGTTATTCTTAGAATCGACGGATCCTAAGCGTGATATTCAAATCTTTGTTAACAGCCCCGGAGGCTCTGTTATTGCTGGACAAGGTATTTATGATACCATGCAGTATGTAACACCAGATGTAGGAACCATTTGTACAGGTTTGGCGGCTTCTATGGGAGCTGTATTGCTTTGTGCTGGTGCTGATGGCAAACGCAGTTGTTTGCCACACAGCCGTGTGATGATTCACCAGCCTTTGGGTGGAATGCAAGGACAAGTGACGGATATGGAAATTTCTTACAAGTTGATTAAGAAATTACAGAAAGAATTGTACGATATTTTGGCCAAGCATACAGGGCAGTCTTATGACAAAATCCAAGAGGATTGTGAGCGTGACAACTGGATGACAGCCGTAGAGGCCAAGGAATATGGCTTGGTAGATGAGGTATTAGAGCGCAAGGAATAAGCATTTGTAAATGCTGGTCACACCACTTAGTTGTGATTAAAAACATCAAAAAACAAGTTGAATCTACTTGGCAGTAGGGTTCAACTTGTTTTATTTTTAGATAGAATATTGTATCTTTGTATCTTGATGCAATTATTTGAGAGCGTAATTGTTACACTATCAAAACTATCCTACCTGCATACCCACCAAAGAACGATAAGTATTGGATTTATCTCACGCATTAATTTAAAACCACTACTTTGTAAATACAAGCATCTTTGTTGCTAAAATCCAATGAGCTAGAACGATTATTAATCGTTGAGTTTAAGTATTTGCAAAGTATTACTAAAAAAAATATCATGACAAAACCGGGAGCAAAATGTTCTTTTTGTCGTAAACCCAAAGAGCAAGCAGAGGTACTTATATCGGGTTTAGATGCCTATATTTGTGAAACTTGTGTAGAACAGGCCAAAACCATTATAGAGGATGAAATGATGGCTTTTATGGAAGATGAACCCATAGAGGTGAGTCCTATTCAGGGCAAGGAGATGATGATGTTGAAGCCCAAGGAAATTAAGACCAAATTGGACGAATATGTGATTGGGCAGGACGATAGCAAAAAGGTATTGGCTGTGGCTGTTTACAACCATTACAAACGAATCTTGCAGCAGTATGCTGAGAATGAAGAGGATGTGGAGATTGAAAAATCTAATGTAATTATGGTGGGGCGTACAGGAACAGGTAAGACCCTGCTGGCGCGTACTATTGCACGATTGCTCAATGTGCCTTTTACTATTGTAGATGCCACGGTGTTTACAGAAGCAGGCTATGTAGGCGAAGATGTAGAGAGTATGCTTACACGTTTGTTGCAAGCTTGTGATTATGATGTAGCGGCTGCCGAAAGAGGTATTGTATACATTGACGAAATTGACAAAGTGGCCCGCAAGAATGATAATCCTTCTATTACAAGAGATGTTTCGGGTGAGGGGGTACAACAAGCTTTGCTCAAGATGTTGGAAGGAACAGATATTTTGGTGCCGCCCCAAGGAGGAAGAAAGCACCCCGAGCAAAAATTAGTAAAAGTAAACACCAAAAATGTTTTGTTTATTTGTGGGGGGGCTTTTGCTGGAATCGAAGATCAAATTGCCAAACGTATCAATATGCAAGTTATTGGTTTTAAGAAGAAGGAGGAAGAGGAAATTGATGCCGAGAACTTGTTGCAGTATGTTTCGCACCAAGATCTCAAAAGCTTTGGATTGATTCCGGAGTTGTTGGGGCGTATGCCAGTACTTACCTACTTAGACCCTTTGGACAAAGACACGCTGCGTCGTATCTTGACCGAACCCAAAAATGCACTCATCAAGCAATATCAACGCTTGTTTGCCATGGAAAATATTGAGCTTACCTTTACAGAAGAAGCCCTAGATTTTATTGTAGATAAGACGGTAGAATACAGTTTGGGCGCTCGTGGCTTGCGTTCAATTTGTGAGGCCATTATGAACGATGCCATGTTTGAATTGCCGTCTCAAGAAGAAGTAGAGGAGTTTGAAGTAACCAAAGAATATGCAGAAGCACACCTGAGCAGAACTAAGTTGGCTGTATTGAGCCAAGCGGTGTAGTTGTTGGTGTTGGTTATAATATAATATAAGAGAGGCTCTATTGGATGAATTTCAATAGAGCCTCAATTGTATTTTTAAGTCATTAGTATTATTCGGTCGCTTATTGTGGACGAGATAGAGGGCGATTGAGGTGCAGCAAACTGAATAAAAACGACCCAAAACCCAAATAACCACCATAAATCATCCAAGCAGGGTAATTATCATTGAACAAAAGCATACTGACCACCACAGAGGTAACACCATAAATCAAATAAACAATAGCCGATTTCTGATTGGCAAGGCCACTGTACCATTTGTAAAGCATACTGGCAACAATAAAGAAGGGAACGGTCTCAATCAGCATTCCTACGGTAGAACCAAAGCTGCTTTTATCAAAGCCCAAATAAGCCATCAACAACGGCCCTGCTACCATCCCAAAACCGCTCAAAGCATACATGGGCGGCAACAATACAATCGAGAGTTTGGAGAGGGGCTTAAAATTGAGAATCGTCATTAAAATTCCTACAGCCGCAGGCGCAAATAAAAACTCCCAAGTATTGTTAATCATTTCGGTATCAACCGCATAGCCAATGGCCAAAGCCACCAAGCCACAGATGCTGCCCACGAGCCATGCACGAATGATAGAATAGCGTTTGACGGGAGGGGCGGTACTTTGTTTTATTGCTGCCATTTTTTCAGAACTATAAATGTCTATTCAAGAATCGTACACAAACCATTCTCTAAGTCATTTTTTACTTTTTTAAATTTTACGTTTTCTACTACTCGGCCATCTTCATACTGCACGGTTATTTTTTCATTTCTGCCTAGTTTGGGCAAGGAAACCCTATCATAAGAATAGACTCTATTAAAGTCCATCACCTGCTCCAAAACATAGTCATCGGCTTCCTCTTGGTCTTTGAATTTTATCCCTTTGGCTTTGGCCTGCATGAGATAGCGTTTTCTCTCTGTCCAATTGCTCGATTTTTTGGCTCTTTGGGCAATTTGAGGGCTTATTTTTTCTACCGTACTGATTATTGCATCAGCTTCGGGGAGCAAATTTTGACTTTTTAAGAACAGTAAGAATGCTCGTACTACTGTTCCATATATTTCAAAAACCTCTTTATCCGCTACAAGCGTGCTTGGAACAATATCCAAACAAAAGTTTTTGACAATTTCCAATGATAGTTCATCAATAGTAACGAGTTCATACTCATAAAGATCATCCATGAAAGATGGAAGAATAAAAGCACTTTGCTCTTGCCCAAAGGCTGTCAAATCCTTAAAAAATGCACTTTGCTCAAATTGGGCCATCAATGCCTGATTGTGTTGCGCTCTTTCCGTTTCTATTTGCTCCTCTAGGGCAATAGCCCGATCAGCCAACTTTTCTAAAGCAGCTCTCATTTGAGCATCGGTATCTCTTCTGGTGGTCAATTCTAGCTGATCGGCACTAAAAAACTCCATAAAAGGTTCTCCGCCTTCCTCCATACATTCCAGAATCCATTTGTCACTGATCTTGTCAATTGTAGGCGCATCCAAAAGAACCAAATACATATTTTCCTCCTCAAAAAAATCATCAACTTCTCCTACCCAACCTTCGGTTGCATCACCATTGAATGAAACAGCATTGGGGTTGATTTTTACGTAATCTCCTGATTTGAACATATTTTTTAATTATTACAATTCTTCGTCTAGTGTTCCAATTTGATTTTCTTCTACTTTAAATTCCTTGAGCTTGGGCATATCCTTGAGCGAACTGAGCCCAAAATGCTGCATAAATTTCTCGCTGGTGCCATAGAGTAGGGGACGACCCGGATCTTTGGAGCGTCCAGCAATATAAATTAAGTCTTTTTCTAGCAACTTACGCACCGCATAATCACAACTCACGCCACGAATGCGCTCCATCTCCGATTTGGGGATGGGTTGGCGGTAGGCAATAACAGCCAGTGTTTCTAGCGTGGTCTTGCTGAGTTTTTTATTGCTTCTTTGTTGTAATAATACCTGCAATGTTGCTTCAAAAGCAGGCTTGGTCAAGAATTGATAACCACCTGCAATTTCTACAATTTCAAAAGAAAAATGGGCTTGTTGATATTTCTCCTGCAATTGTGTCAGCAGCTCTTTGAGTGTAGTGGTGTCAATAGATTCATCCAATGCCTTGCTCAAGCATTGTTGCAATTCCTTGAAGCTAATGGGCTGCTCACTGGCAAATATCAAGGCTTCTAAATGTGTACGTACTAAATCCAAAAGAATAATTTTATCCAAAAAAAGAAAGTTGGTCGTTGCTAACAAGCCTTTTATCCCAAAAAAGTAAATGAATTCTTTCTTGGCGAACAAATTTTAAAAAATCGGCGTTGTTCTCCATGAAATTTGCCCACTGTGCTTGTTCAAGTCTTACAAAAATAACCGTTTAATAGAGCATTCAAAAGCTTCTTTAAGCACAATTTCTTAGATGTAAGCTGTTTTTATCTTTTTGGTAAAAAATCCACGAAGTATTAATTGCAATAAATAACAAAAAAATGGTAAATTTCGGCAAAAGAAGTGCTTTTTTATATTACCAATTTTATGGACAACAAAAAGGTAATCGTAAAGTAGAGCATATACATTTTATTTTAAAGAAATCCAATAAAACATTATGAAGTCAGAGCATCTAGAAAAAGTAAAAGGATACTTATTAGAAATGGGGCACGATATTGTTACAGAAAACGAAGAAGATGGCCTATTTGTGATTACGAATACAGACAGTGGTTTAGTCAACACTATGTTGGAATGTGAGGGAGAAATTTTGGTTATTGAGCAGCATGTTTTGGATTTGGCTGAGGACAATACAGGGGCTTACAAGCGATTGCTTCAGATGAATCGTGAAGTAGTACACGGAGCTTTTGTACTCACAGAAGAAGGGGACAAATTATTATTTAGAGATACGTTGCAGTTGGAGAATTTAGACTCCAATGAATTGGAAGGTTCACTCAATGCCTTGGCGATGGCTTTGGTAGAAAATACAGATGAATTGTTGAGTTGGGCCAATTAATGTCTAGCTTCTATTTTCATTACATTCAATCAATTGTAAACTAACAAACACTATTATATCAGTTATGTGGAATTTTATTAAAAGATTATTTAGAATAGGAAAAGCAGAAGCCAATGCGGCAGTCGATAAATTAGAGCGTCCTATTACCATGACAAAACAAGGTATCCGTGATCTGAAACAGGATATGGACGAGAGTTTAAAAAGCTTGGCAGAGGTGAAGGCAACGGCTATTCGTTCTAAGCGTGAAGCCAACAACCACAAAGAAGCAGCAGAAGATTACAAGAAAAAAGCAAAAGCGTTGTTGCAAATGGGTATGGACGGCCGCAAGGATGAGGCAGAAGCCAATCGTTTGGCTGCCGAAGCAATGGCTCGCCGCGAAGAAACCTTAAAGCTGTACCAAGTAGCGGCTGCCAACCAGCAAAAATTTGAAGGCTTGGTTTCTAAAATGGAAACCAAAATTCGTAGTCTCAAAAGCCAGATTGCCAAATGGGAAAACGAACTCAAAACTTTGGAAGCCCGCGACAAAGTCAGCAAAGCTACAGGAAAACTCAACAAGCAATTGGCTAATATTGATTCTAGTGGCACTTTGGCTATGCTAGAAAAAATGAAAGAAAAAGTAGAGGAGCAAGAAGCGTTGTCGGATGCTTATGGCGAGATGGCCGATGAAGGAAAAAGTATTGATGAAGAAATCAATGATGCTTTGGCCAATACGTCTTTGACTTCAAGTGCTGCTTTGGATGATCTAAAACGTGAAATGGGCTTGTTGCCAGAAGAAGAGAAGATCGAAATCAAAGAAACCATCAAAATTGATGTAGAGAAAAATGACGATACAACTGGTGCATAAATCAGATGACCGTTAAAATAATTTGGGAGGCTGGTAGAAACATATTTTCTACCAGCCCCTTTTTGTATGATGTAGTGGCTTATTGCTCTTTGGGCGTGTCTGATTTTTTGGCGGCATTGGGGTTGTATTTGACATAAATATTAATCCATATAGCTCTGGCTAGGCGCGCTACAATCGGAACAATAATAACTCCGCCCGCAATGGCTGCGGCAAAACTTTGGTTGACGCTAAGATCAAAGACAAATAGACAAATCATCATGGCGGTAAGCATATACCCCGAGCTCAATCCATAGCCAATATACATGGCTCCCCAATAAAATCCCGGCTCCATCTCAAACGGCTGCTTACAATGGGTACACTCCTCGTGCATGTTGTAAATACCCTGCATAGAAGATATGGGAGTCTTGTACAAATCGCCTTCGTGACAACGTGGACATTTGAATCTGGAGATGCTGTATAGTTTAGAACCTTTGCCAAACATAATATTATAATTGTGTAGATGTTATTAGGAACATCTATTTAAGTTAGGAATCATTACTCTGACCATGCCAAATAACCTCCTTGCAAATTGGTAAGTTTCTCAAACCCCTTCTGGGCCATCAATTGGCAGGCATTATCACTTCGTTTACCACTTCTACAGTAAATATAGTAAGACTTTTTGGGGTCCAATTCCATGACTTTTTGTTCAAAATCACTAGCCAAAAAATCAATCACTACAGCACCTTCTAGGTGGCCTTCTGCTACTTCGGCAGGTGTTCGTACATCCAATAAAACAGCGTTCGGATCTTCCTTAAAAGAGGCTTCAAACGTCTTGATGTTCATTTGTTGGTGTGGCATGATATAATGTTTATTTATAGTATAAAGATAAGTTATTTATAGGGCAAAAACGAGCTTTGCCATAATATCGAAAAGTCGGTACAGAATAGTGTAAGTTAATAGGTGCAAGCCCATAAAATCCAAGATTCCTACTTGCTAAAATCTACCCAAAGATTGATTTGAGCACTTACGCCAATAAAAGGGCGAATAAATACATTGTTCTCAATACCAGCTAGTTGTCCTGCTGTACTGATGTCCTCCAAAAAAGTAATACCTGCATTGAGATGAACAAATCGGAAGAGTTTGTAGCTCGCCCCAACATAAGTTGGACGCTTAAAAATAGGGCCACTAAAACGGGTGTTATTGGGGCCTTCAAAGTCTAAGATAAACATACCAAAAATGATAGACAAATTACTCAAGAACTTACTGTTTTTTGGGCGTTGGCTCAGAGGAAAGGCAAAACCAGCAAAGGGAGCAGCACCAAGACTTAGGCTTTGTGAACTACTGCTCAGATATGCCCCTCCAAAACCTGCTTGCAAATTGATGGTACGTTTACCTTTTTCTGTACTATAATTATCTACATACTTGACATCGGCCAATTTGTACCAAGACATATCCATATACTGGTCCAATTCTGTATGGAGCATGGTTTCGAGTTCAAGTAGCAATTTATCCCGATAAGCGATTTTGGCAGCGTCCTTATCTTTGTCCTGAAAAATGGCTTTGCCTTTGCTGAGGCTCGCTTTTTTGATTTGTTGCAGTTTTAATTTTACCAGATCAGAAAAACCACTAAAAGACATATCCAAATGGTTTTTGTGCAATTGTAGTCCTTTGTAAACAATTCCGTTTAAGCTACGCATAATCTGCGTTTCACTTTGTTTTAGGCTCAGATTGTTTCGATTGATAATAATAACTTGCTCCAAGTAAAGAGCTAAGTAGTTTTTGATGTTCTTATTTAGAACTTTTTGTTCTATGCCCGTAATGCCCGTGTAGTACTTTATTTTGAAATCATATTCTGTATTGTTCTTCAATCTAAAATTGATGGGCAACATAAACACTTTGTTGTCAGAACTATTGGAGCGTTTCCATTTATTGGTATAAAGTGGTAGGCGATTTTCTTTTCCTTTGTGGTCAAAAATATCAATTTCTACAATTTGTATCGCTGTTTCTACCTCGCCCTGAAGCATGATATGCGATTCGGCAGGCAAGGGCTGGTTCTCACCAAACACTACTTTTTCATAATCAAACGTAACCGCTTTGTACTGTGCCAAAACAGGAGTGATAAATAACAGCAATAAGATAATAGTGGATAAAAATGTTCTCATAAAAAAATAAAATAGTTTGTTCTTAGAAATATCCTACCTGAAAATTGCTTTGGCAAAGACATACTACAGCCAGTAGATTGAATGCTTTGGACTGTTCCAGTTTGGCTCAATCTAGTAGTTTTTGTTTGTAATATTTTGATAATTAAGTGGATGCAGTGTTGCAGCAAATTGATGATAGGATTATTAAATGAAAAGAATACCTTGAAGGGCATTTAGCTGCCCTCTGATGTTTTTTCCTCTGTTTTGATAGCAGGAGCGGTCCATTTGGTGTAGCCAACGGCTACATTATTGGCATTGTTCAATGCTTTTTGTTTGCGGCTCTTGTCGTATACCATTGCAATAGTCATGATAATACTGGTAGCCATAATGATAAAGAGCAAAATACCGGGTTCAAAATTAGAGACTTCAATTTCTGCTGGAATGGTAGAAAATAATAAAATGGTAATCAAACCACGAGGCGCTACAAATAACTGGGGTATAATATCTTGGCCAATAGTGAGGCGCAATAAAATGAAACGAATAACATAGATAGACAACAAAATCAATAGACTAACAATAGCAACACTCGGGTCAAAAATAGAACTGATAGAAATGGTTAATCCAAAGATAACAAAGAAAAATGTACGCACTACAAAGGCCGTTTCTATGGTAATAACATGCAAATCCTCATAGATGAGTTTGGCTTTTTCGAGTTTCAGCCATTGGCTAAAACGCCCCTTGAAAAACAGCTGCATATTGCCAATAATTAGGCCAAATATAAGAATGATAATCAAGGATGATAAGTGCATTTTCTTACCAATCGCATACAGCAGCAACAACACCGAAATAAGTAAAAATAGTTTGGCATGGCTACTGATATTCTGAAAAATAAAAATGAGTACATAACTGGCAATAAAGGAAACAGCAATGGTTAAACCCACATTGGCAAAGAAACCCACCAAGCCCGAACCATGTCCATGCGCTTCTACTTCGGCTGTTAGAAAGTAAAACAGCATGATACCTAAAATATCAGAAAAAGTACTCTCATAGATATGAAACTCCCTTTTGCGCTCACTCATAGAGGTAACACTCGGAATAATGATGGCACTAGACAGAATAGATAGGGGCGTGGCATAAATCCAAGCAGCTTCTGTGGACATACTCACATAGTATTCTAGTATAAGAGCCGCTACCCAAGTAGATAACAATAGACCCACCAAAGCCACTCCAAAAGCCTGTAGAATAGGCCATAGCTTTTCTCGTTTGAGTTCTAATTCTAAAGCAGCCTCTAGTACAATCATAATCAACCCAACAATGCCCAAAATTTCTAAAACAGAATCGAACTGATCCCCTAATTGCAAGTGCATGGTATCGCCCCCTAGTTTTAGACAAATACCCAATAGAATGAGCATCAGTACAGAGGGTACATTGGTTTTCTTGGAGAGTTCGCCAAAGAAAAAAGATAAAATAACCACCAAAGAGGCGAGAATGATAATATTATAAGAGCTAAAAAATTCCATATTGGATGTGCTAGTTGTAAACTATTAAAAGGAAGTTGATTAGTAAATTTAGTGCGAAAGCTGACACTGATAGCCCCAGCCTTCAATCAATTGCAAGAGCTCACGGCGATGATTGCCCTTGCGAATCAAGACACGAATCTTGAAAACAGTATCAGAATCATTGTGTATAAGAATGGGTTTGTAACCACTATCTAAGTAAGGCACGCCCATAATTCGGTACAACAACGATTGAGCATTGGTGGAACTTCCTTGTGGAACACTAATATTGAGATCACAATATTCTTCCATGCTACTATCTGTCATTATACTAAACCCCTCTTGTTGGAGTTGTACATAATTGAAGTACTGCATACCATTGTTGGTATTGACATAAATGCCTAGACGACTCATGTGGTTAATTACCCCTTTTATTGTTTTGATATTAATGCGTTTGCCTGTATCAAAATCTCGGTCAAAACAGAGCAAGCGACCAACCAAGTAATTGCGTAACAAGGGAAAGGAAATTAGCGACAAAAGAAAAACAATCAATCCGTGCCAAAAGGGGTGAATGAGTAAAAACAAACTCCCCGCTATAATGATGAAGCAGAATTCGTACAACAACAGTACTTGACGCAGAGAATTCCTCCATTTGTCTTGTGCTTTGAAGGTAAGTGGCAAATGTGCAATCTGTTTTCTCAAAAAGGACAACAAGAAATACAACAGTACACCTATCAAAACCATGATTAGAAACGTAGACCAACTTGTAACAAACAGTCCTGAAATGTCTTTAAAAGGCGAATTATTCATTCAACAATTGTTTTAGATCGTTGACAATAGTATTTTCTATCTCAATAAAACCATCCAACTGACGGCTCAATACCCCTACTGTGAGCAAACGGCGAATAACCGTGGCATAACGAAGCTCAAAAGGTTGGGCCCCCAATAGGTGTCGAATCAAGTACTCATTGGCGCGTTTATGCCGCAGCAATAAGCCCAATATAAGCGATGATTCTTCATTCATAAAACTCGGCAAAGGCTTGTAGGTATCTTTGTGATATTCTACCGTATTATCATCAATATAATAAATAGCATTGGCCCAATGCAAGAGGGCTTCGCCCACATTGCCAGCCACATCATTATAAATACGATTCACCAACTTATTAAATGCCTTGGGTTGTAATTGCTCTCCTTTTTGGTCTACCAATTTTTTTTGAGTAGCACCATGACGAATGGCAATAGCCTGCTGCAAAGCAGCCTTTGGAAGTACATTTAAGTTGATTTCAGCCTGAAAAATACGGGCTGTATTGCTGTAGTTGCTCAATTGTTGTTGTGCCTTGGAATTGATAGCCACCACAAAAAAGATACGGCTAGAATAGGCATCAATACACTCCATTAGGTGGTGCATATTCTCATAAAAAGGAATTTTATTAGACCACCAAGTCTCCAAATCATCCAACCAAAGCATAGGTTTGGTATGCACACTGTGTTTGCACACAAACTCCAACGCCTCCTTTAGGTTGTGGCTGGTTTGCATTTTGCGCCCCTGAATGGTCAGTGGGGTATTGGGCAATATGCGATGAAAATTGTTGGGAAAAAAGCGTCGGGCTACAATTTCACCAAAAACAGTTTTGCCCGAAAAACGATCGCCTGTCAGCAATACAGAACCCCTAAAACCAGCCTGCCAATTGCTAACCAAGCGTTCAAAACGCTCAAACTCTGCCTCTCGTCCTACAATAAACGCTTCTCCCACATAGCCCTTTGTCAAGAATATATTGGCATAATGGCGGTTGTTAGGGTCGCCTTGGCGGCTCTGTATAGAGCGTGCAATACGCTCAGAAACACTCAATTCTTGGTTGTTTTGGAATTGTTGCCAGTATTGCTCCAGCATAGTGCGTTTTTGTTGCAACCAACGTTGACTTCTAGCCAGAATACCGTTTTCATCATTCCAAATACGCCTATTGAGGCTAGATTGTAAAGATACCGCCAAAAAATACTTGTTCGTATCAAACAAACAACTCACCATCAACTCTTCATTTACCCGCTTATTGATGAGCTTTACCAAACCGTGAATTTCGTTGCCAATGGTCACCAAATCCTTCTGAAAGGTTTGTAAGGGTTTGATAAGCTTATTGGCCTGCTCAAATATATCATTAGGGCGTTCCTTTTGTAGTATATCCAATCTATTGGTCATGTTCAGCAAGAGCATTCTCAGGCCAGTTGTTCCCTGCTCGGTGATTTCCCACACCTCATACAAGAGCGGATAAATTTCCGACTCAAACCAGTCGGTAATATTTCTTTGAGGCGCAAAAGCACGCTGCTGAAGCATCCCATTTTCAATAGCAATAATAGGCTCAATTTTTATCTGAAAAGGATGCAACAAAAAATCCAACCGTTGCTTGAATGCGCTAATGTAGGTGACAGCATTAATTTTATTGGTTATTTCATGAATACTAGACAGTTTTCTAGCTGGTTTTAGATCCGAATGCAGAATAAGATCAATAACCGTATCAACAATAACATTATTTGCTTTTAAATCTACAAAACAACGATCAACCGCAGATTCTACCAACTCCTCAATTTCCTCAATAACTTGTTGAACCGCATCCAACGTAAGTTGATCTTGCCTCAATGTTCCTGCCTGCTCCACAATGGTTAGCAATTGCTTTTTGTAAACAGGCCAAGGATTGAGCTGGTGTTTCCAGATTTTGGCACGTTTGGCATTGTTATGAGGCTGTAGGCTGCGTTGTGTTTGCTGTTGCAATTGCTGAAGCGCATTATTCAAGGTTTCTTGCGTTTGTTGCCACAAACCATGCAATTGTGATTCATCTACCAAGCCATCCCGATACAATAAGGCCGCTTTTTGTTGTTCAAAAAGCGAGTCACGCAACAAAAGCAAAAATAACTTGGCCTGTTCTGCCCAAGTAAAGGTAGCTACTTGGTAGGGAATATGTGTCGTTTCATATTTCTCAGGAGGATGTTCCACCAAATGCTGGTAACAATTGTCGCACAGCTCAGTTGTTTGGCCTGCTATAATGGAGATCAGCCCTGCCAACCAGTCTAATCGTTCCTCAAAATCACAGGGTTGTTGAATCAACTGAAGCCAGTCTTCACCTATCTGTAAAATTGTATGTTCCTTAATCACCAAACCATCCATATTGAAAATATAATAATTATAAAAATGAGCAGAAAGTGCATGGCGTATAAAACCGTTCTAAAGTAGGAGATTTATTTGACATCTCTCTTATAATACTTCGTGGATTTTTTACTTTTTTTACAAAAAATCTAAAAAAATATCTTGTATATAATTGATTATCAGTCTTTTATGATTTTGGTTTGTTTTTTTGTTATAAACTGATAATCAATTAGATACGATTTCCAACGAAGTAAGGTCTTACATAACAAAAATAAGTTGCAGTAGTTGATTGTTGTTTAGAAATGTTGGCTAACAACACAAGAAAGCTGTCCAAAAACTAATGGGTGCTTATCATCGTTTGATGATAGTTGTTTGATAATATTGCCCTTCTATTTGAACCACCAAGCGATAGGCTCCTGCTGACAAATCCCCCAGCCATAGTGGCCAATAACGGGTGCTGGCAATGTCATAAGCCCAATGGCCTTGTTGGACCAACTGTCCTGAAGCATTGTACAGGCTGTAGATGTGTTGGCCTGTAGTGGTACTAGCTAGTTCTATCGTGACCCAGTTGGGCGTGGGATTGGGAAAGGCCGCCAAAAAGCCTGAGCTGTTGGGGCGTTCAAAATAATTGCGTAATTTTTGGAAGGATTGGCCTATGTGTAGGCTGCCCCCTGCCACCGAATTTGCTAGTTTTTGGTTGCGATGGGCACCCCGCAGTAAGCATTGTTTGAGGAGTAGAGCGGCGGCGGCGGGATCATTTTTTTGTAGTAGCCCCCAGTCGTTGTTGGGGTAACTATAGAGCAGGGCAATGGTACCTGCCACATGTGGTGCGGCTCCCGACGTGCCGCCAAATTCGCCATAGCGATTGTCCCAACGAGTGGTATAATTCTGACCAATAGAAAACAAATCTACATGCTGCCTGCCATAACCAGCCTTGGGCGTTTGGGTAGCGTCACTTTCGCTCACCGCCATCAAATAAGGCGAGGCACAGGTGCAAGGCATATCGCCCTCTTTGTCAATATCTATTTCGTTATTGGTGGTAGCCGCTACACTCAAGATGCCTGCTGCTCCCAATTGGTCAAAAAGCCCACACCAAATCGGATGATCGGCTGCTTTGGCAAAATCAATTCCCCAAGAGGCATTCACCACCACTACATAAGCCCCTTGTTGTCCATTAGAATTATTGTATAAGGTTCTCATTTCCAACAAATAACTATACGCCTCTATTACATTGGATAAACGGGTGATTTCGGTAGCGGTATGGGCACTGAGTAGCAGCAATTTGATTTGTTGATTGATGCCCGTTCCCCCTGTTGTATTATTTCCTTTGGCACCAATAATTCCTAAAATAGAAGTGCCATGATTGCTCAGGCGGCCATAATCATGCCGATCATTATCATACACCACCTGCCAGCCCGTAAAATCATCAACATAACCATTCTGGTCATCATCCAAGCCATTGTTGGGAATCTCTGCATAATTATGCCAAATATTTTCCCTTAAATCTTCATGTTGCACATAAAAAGACCCATCAATAACCCCACACACAATACTATCTCCATTGGGAGCAATGCCCCCTGTAGTTGTTTGCCAAACTGTTTGAATTCCCATGCTATCCAATGCCCATTGTCTGTCGATAAATGGGTCATTGGGCAGGGTACTGCGCCACTGAATTTCTGTATTGTACTGACAAGCAGCCACGGCAGGATGTTGTTGCAATTGCTGCAATAGAACAGGAGCGTTTTGGCTTTCTACCAAATAAATTTGTAATCTATCAGACAGGCATTTTTTGTATTGAAAAGTAGGTGACACCTTTAAGTCACTCAAGACTTGTTTGGCTTGCTGTGCTTTGCGAAATTGTATAAGAATTTCTTGTGTTTGTGCAGCTGTTGCTGTTCCCCAAAAGAGCGCAAAAACGACCACGAGTGATAAAATATACATATTGGATTGATCTAATGTTTCCGCAAAAGCAAGGTTAGTTGGCTGTGTTGTTTGGTATCAACTTTCAAGATTATTTTATTGCACAAACATAATGCCTAGGAAATTTGATAATCGGTTTGTGCGCGTTCATAAATACAGTTTATAATGCTACCATTGGTAAGTTGACTATCAATCCAACCAATAAACAAGACATAATCTGCTAGACGACGCTTAGGAGTTAGTGTTTTTGCATCTTGCTTTAGTTGTTTCCAAATAGGAAGTGTAGCTTTTTTATTGCCCTGTTGTTGCAAAACAATACATTTTTTGATGGCCTCTAAAAACAGCTTCCCTAGTTCAATATGAGCATATTTTCGCTGCATCAAACGCATAGCAGAACGTACCATGCTTTCGAGCAAGAGCCAATTGCCCATTTCATAATGTGGAATTAAGCCCAGCAAACGTGTTTCGAGCTGCAAATCTTCGCGATAGCCCCCCAGATTGAGTTCCAAAAAGGAATTGTATGCCTGCAATACAGCCGAAAAATCGCCCAAAATAAGTGCAGAACGCAACAAGTTATCGTGTACATAAACATCCAAGTCATCTGTTTTGTAACAGCGTTCTTGAAGGTATTCATACTGTTTGGTTAGGCATAGATGTGCTTTTTCCAAGGCTTTTGGGTCGCCCCTATAGCTGTAAGCCTTGGTTTGATTGATATAAATCCATAGTTTTTCTCGTTCCGTAAACTCTTCATCAAAGCTTTGCTTCTTGAGGATTTTTAACGATTTTTCCATATATTGGTCAAATAAATGGTTGTATTTCAGACGACTAGCACAAGAGTCTAGCATATTGCCCAAGGCAATAATGTAGTCCTTGGGCCCTGCATCTATAAAATGTGGGTTGGACTCAAACAGTTGTACACTATTTTGTGTGGCTTCAAAAACTCTTGTCCCGTCAGATTCCAAGTAGGCTTCCATACTATCTCTGAGGTAGGCATAACGCTTGGCTCGGAATGTTAGAGGTTCTTGCAATTTGGGTATAACCAGTGGCTTGACATTTTTTTCTATCACCCCTCGTTGACGCAAGCGAAGGGTAATGACCACACTTTCTTTGTAATAATCGGTTTCGTGCTGAATAAGGGATAGATATTGCTGATCTTCCAAAATTTCTTTTTCAAGGTACTTTTCCATTCCAGTAACATGGTGGCTGACACGCAATACCTTTCTTTTCCATTCATTGAGTAGCAACAGAATGTTAAATTGCTCGTGTTTTTGGGCGAGTTTTTTGGCCTTTTTGATAATCTTATCACACTCTTGATACAATTCTTTTTGATATAGAATATTGATGTCGCTCAAGTGTTTGTACAAAATACTATCAATAGAACTTTGAGCGTGGTAATTCCGCAATGCTTTTTTGATCTGTTCAAAAAGGTATTTTTTTATTTCAGAAAAATTATTGACAAAATCATATTTTTCAAACTGTTTTAGAAGAGCAGCCTCATCATAAGCATCTTGATCATTAATGGCATCAAAGAGTAAGGTATATTTATTGGCATCTTTTTTTTGTTGAACCAATCCAAAACGTTTGAAATAACGCTTCTCGCTAGGAGTCATTTTATTGATTAGCAAAAAAAGTGTATTCGATGGCGTTTTCATAAGAGCATATAGTTAGAATGAAAAAAGCAAAGGGAAAACTGCTACAATCGAGATCGCCTACTTCTATTGTCAAAGAGTTGTTATAAGGTCGGGACAAGTTGACATTCAATTGAAGTATGGCAAATTTTTGGTAGGACAATAAGCGTAAATTCATCAATAAGATGTGTACCTTTGTTGTGTGAATTTATGGAGAATTTTTTCCTTTTAATTTAGTTTGGTATTATAAAAAATGGTCATAATATTATGGAACAGTTTTTAACAGTTTTTGGATTAGTATTTAGTATAACTTTTATTTCTTTTTTATTAATAAATATTCGTCAAATTATTGTTGGTAAGGATTTTAGAGGTACTTGTGCTCAGAACAACCCCCTTCTAAAAACAAAAATAGGAGAGTGTTCTGTTTGTGGAAAAACAGGTGATGAGGTTTGTAAAAATCCAGAATTGAATAATACAGAATTGCCCAAGGCTTAAGTACAAGCTTGCATCATCAAGGCACAAATAAGTGCGCCATAGGTACCCAAGGCGTAGCCCAATACGGCCATAAGTACACCTACTGGTGCTAATGCTGGGCTAAACGCAGAAGCAACAATAGGGGCAGAGGCGGCTCCTCCAATATTAGCTTGACTACCCACCGCTACAAAGAAGAAAGGCGCACGAATGAGCTTGGCTGTTAGCAGTAGTATAATAACGTGAATCAGCATCCACAAAATCCCAATAGCAAACAAGCCTATGTTATCCCAAATTTGTCCCAAGTTCATTTTCATGCCAATGGTAGCCACCAGTATATAAATGAAAACGGAACCAATACGAGAGGCTCCCGCACCTTCCAAACGACGAGCTTTGGTAAAGGACAAAACAATACCCACTGTAGTTGCAATAACAATGAGCCAGAAAAAGCCCGATAGTAGAGAATTGAGTCGTAGGCTTTCTAAAGTGTCTTTGTAAGCGCTCAATGCAGGAACAATAACATCTGCTCCCCAATGTGCCAAGGCTACACCACCAAAGGCAATACCTGCCAATAAAAAGTTGGTCGTAGTGGTGGGCATTTGGGCCACACTAGCCCGATAACTGCTTACACGTTCTTTGAGTTCTTCAATGGCCGAAGCATCTGCTTGGAGTTTTTTGTCTATTTTTTCCGAAATTCCCGCTCCATAAAGCAAGAAACCCATCCAGATATTGGCTACAATTACATCTACAATAATCATAGTGGCAAATAAATTGTCCTTCACCTGAAAAATTTCTTTCATAGCCGTTTGGTTGGCTCCTCCTCCAATCCAACTTCCAGCTACCGTAGACAAACCACGCCACAATTCATCGGGGCTTACACTCAATAAGTTGGGAAACAGATAAGAAGTTACTAGCAATGCAATAGGGCCTCCTATAATAATACCAGTAGTGGCCGCCAAAAACATAATCAAGGCTTTGGGCCCCAATTTGCGAATGCTGTTAAAATCAATACTCAAACACAAGAGTACCAAGGAAGCAGGAAGCAAGTATCTGGACGAGACAAAGTAGAGCTTAGATTTTTGGATAAAACTACTATAGCCTTCTGCTTCTACACCACTTGCAATCAAGAATTCCTCTGTTGCTGCAAAAGAGAGTTGGCTCAAATCTATCCCTTCTAAGGGTATTTCATTTTTCTTTAAAAACCCGAGTAGAGATTCTACATCAAACGAAGTAGGCTCGGTAAAAGGAGCTACCTTGTATTCAATGAATTGGCCATAACCATAGGCATCTACCCCTATTGATTCTAGGTATGTCTTGATCTCCTCAAACGACAAGCTTCGTAACAATGCTTCATCAAAAATGATATTTTGAGCCTGTAAGAAATTTATGAGGGCATCTCCTACAAAAAATTCAGGTGCAATCAATCCCAATGGATAATTGAGCAAGGCTGGTACAAAATAACATAACAAAAGTGCGGGTACAATGGTATAAAACTTCTTCCAAAAAGTAGTTTCTTGGTTGGCTGTATAAAAAATACCTGCTAATACCAACATTAACAAACCAAAAATAACCGCATCATTGGTGAAAAGAGGTTCCATTAGAAGAGTTGTAAATTGTGAGGAGATTTATTTGTGGTTGGGTAGCTCCAAACGAGCTATTAGTTCTCTAATATAAGCTTTATCTGTCATTATTACCTGATTATTGTTAAGATAATGTTAGGAAAAAAATAGGGAACTATTTTTAGGGTTTATAAGATGTTGATAATCAAAAAAATGTATAATTTACAAAAACTTTACTTAACAGATACAGGTTGAAAAGTAGGAAGTTTTAAAAAAATAAAAATGCCCTTGCTAAGAATACATCTAGCAAGGGCATTTTCTATTTTTGAAAGAAGGTTTTTTAGCCTAAGTAAGAACGCAGATTATTGCGATTGCTGACTTTTCTCAAACGGCGAATTGCACGTTCTTTGATTTGACGCACTCGTTCTCTAGTCAAATCACACCACTCTCCAATTTCTTCTAGGGTCATAGGATGTTGTCCATTTAGACCATAATAAGCCGTGAGCACTTGTACTTCTTTGGGGGATAAGCTTGCCAATCCATTGCGAACTTCTTCTTGCAATGACTCACGCATGAGGTCACTTTCTATAGCATCTTCAGAGCCATTGTTGGGCAAAGTATCCAATACTGTAATGGCATCACTTCCATTATCACTATTAATAGGTGCATCTACAGAAATATGCTTGCCAGAAATACGCAAAACAACTTCTACTTCTTTTTGTGTAATACCTAGTACATCAGCGAGTTCGGCAGCACTTGGCTCGCGCTCAAACTCTTGCATAAAGGACTGATAGGCATCTCTAATTCTATTGTTGGTTCCTATTTTGTTGAGTGGTAGACGTACAAGACGTGCCTGTTCTACAATGGCTTGTAGAATAGATTGGCGAATCCACCATACTGCATAGGAAATAAATTTAAAACCTCTGGTTTCATCAAATCGTTTGGCTGCTTTTATCAAGCCAACATTGCCTTCATTGATGAGATCGACAAGGGGCAAGCCCTGATTCTGATATTGTTTGGCTACAGAAATTACAAAGCGCAAGTTTGCTCGTGTTATTTTGTGTAGGGCATCTTCATCGCCCTCACGAATTTTTCGGGCCAAGATGGCTTCTTCTTCAGAGTCAATTAAATCAATTTTGCCGATTTCATTGAGGTATTTATCCAAGGATAAGCTATCTCTATTGGTAATTTTTTGTGTAATTTTTAATTGTTTCATCGGCTGTGTTTGTGTTTTTAGAGGTATTTAGGTGTATTTTTTAAACGAGTGTTTCGCCTAAAAAGTTTCATTTTTGCAGTGCAAAATTGTCTTTATCTTGTGCAAGACTTGATCTGGCATTGCCAGTAAATTTCGTCTACTAATATACACTTAAAAGACTACGAATGATAGTTATTTGAACAAAAAATTGTAAAAGATTGTAATGTTTTAATCGGTTGATATTCAGAAAGTAAAATGTTCTAATTTTTTAATAAAAAAATAAAAATCAACAGGCAATTATTCGTTTTCTGTTATTTAAACTGTGCTGTACTGGAGCAATTGTGGGCGTAGTGCAGCAGCTTGAGCAGCTATGGTTTCTTTATTGACTGTGGCTAATGCCGGAATCTCGCCCAAGCAGGGGATTTGGCTGTATTGCAAAATGTATTCTTTGGAAGAATAGGTTATTTCGCCATTAAAAATTAGACCAGCTATAGGGATAGAGCGATTTTTGAGGGCGGCAATAGACGATAGAGTATGATTGATAGAACCCAAGTAAAAATTGGCGACCAATATTACAGGAATTTTTAAATCTTGAATTAAATCCAAAAGAAGATAGTGATTATTAAGTGGAACAAACAAGCCGCCAGCCCCTTCTACGACCAAGTGATTTTTTGTTTGGGGCAATACAAATTGGTGTTTATCAATAGTAATGCCATCTACAGCCGCAGAATAATGTGGTGAGGCAGGTGTGTTTAATCTGTATGTTTCGGGGTGTATATGGCTTTGTTGGTTGCTCAATAGGCCAGCTACCTTCAGGCTATCACTTTGATCTAAATCGCCCGACTGAACAGGCTTCCAATAATCTGCCTCCAATGCTTGTGTAACAATGGCAGACACAATCGTTTTTCCAACATTGGTATCAATACCAGCTATAAAATAGCGTTTGGGATTTTCCATAAAAAAGAACCTAAATTTAGTGTTGGTTAGTAAATTGAATGCAATGAAAACTGTTCTACTAAGTAGTCGTTCAAAATTCTTTACAACAAAAAACGGATATTTTACTTCGTGAGC
>CAYULH010000069.1:0-27987 GCA_964445645.1 uncultured Aureispira sp.
AAAGGGGATCAACAGTTTGATTTTATGACTTCTTAAGTACAATACAAATATATGGGATTTAGTATGGACATAAATCCCGTAAAAACGGTATATTGAGTATGCGCTCCCTCTGGAGACTGGGTGGGAATACGTAAAGAAGGCCCACTAAAGAGTTAGAGGACACTTCTTAGGTGTTGATAATCATTGTATTGTATGGCTGTGTGTAGTGCTGGGCAACAGAGTCGTTTATTTATCTGCTCGCCCGTTAGCTTTCTGCTTTTGGTCTTGCTTATAGCACTATTTTAAAGCAAAATAATAGGTGTATCCAATCAAAAAAGTAGCAGCATGATAATTGGCAAAACTATCCTCTGTGCGTTCTCCTTCCAAATAATAAGGCGCTTTTACAATAGGTTCTGTAAAATTGACCAATTGCTCCAATCCACTGCGCTTGTGTCCATACGAGTACTGAATGCCCAAACTGACCAAGCTTGCTTTTCTGCGCCAAGAACAACCTAGAGTGCCATGCCACAAATTCATAGGAATACCTCTTAGGGTAAGTATTTGGCCATAATCTTTATTGTTTTTACCATACGAAAAATCACTTCTAAAACCTAGATGGAGTAGCAAACGTTTGGTGAGATGATGTTCCCAACCCGCAGCAAAATTCAAAACAGGCTGGGCCGCATTGTAAATGGTGAAAAAATCTTCGGGAGGGCGATTGAATAGTACAGAAAAAATAGAGCTTTCTTCTTTTGCTATAACCATTTTGTAAGGACGCAGCCCTGCAAAATACTCTGCTGCTATATTAATACTTCCATTTTGGTAGGCATAAGCCACCCCCAAACCAACACTGAGCGGATATTTGTGCTGGGCAGGCAAAAAACGCTGCTCGCCCGTTATGATGCGATCGTTATTTCCCGGCAAATTTGTTTGGCTAATTTCTCGTTGTACCCGTGCATCGCTCCAGATGGTAATAGAGGGGCTGGTAACATTGAGTCCAAATCGCCAAGCACCAAAACGGGCATGAAGCCCAGCCTTGAGCAAACCACCTATGATGTAGGTTTGTGCATGGGTATCGTAGGTATTGCTGGCGACATTAAAGGTGGTGCTTGGGCCACTAGATATAGAATCATTACGGGCGGCTCTTGTGGTATAATAAAAGGCATAACGTTGTGCCCGATAACTCACAATGCCTGTCAGCCCTACAGAAAAATGCTTATTGAGGCGGTAGCCCCAACCCAAGCAAGCCCAAGTCTCGCTAAGGTGGTTATCGAGTTGTACATTGCCCAAGTAACGTTCCAACCCATCTTGTGAGACATTCAGTTCGTGCCAACCCTCGTAGCGTTGGTTGATGCTGATATTGGCGTGTTGTCGAGTGATAATATTAAAACCAACCCTACTTTTGATGGATGGATTTTTGGTAATAAGCCCCGAAATCATTTGCTGATACAAGCTAATACGTTGGGAACTAAGGTCAAGCCCTCTGCCCGCACCATTGCCCCAATACAAGTCTGTGTATTTGTAAACAGACGTATTGAGCGAAACAGTGCTTTCCTTGATAAAAGCCAAGTTGGCAGGATTATAATAAACAGCACTGTTATCATCCAAACCTGCAATGGCTGCACCACCTAGTAGAGACGCTCTAGCACCATACTGATTGGTCCAATAATGGGTATCTTGAGCCTGTATTATAATGGTATACAATAGACAATGTAAGCCAATTAGGATTCTCATACAAAAGGAATACTTTGATGAATAAATAGGGAGAGGTATTCTTATTGTTTAAGTTAAGAAATTACTTGGCAGGCTTTACCACATAATAGCGTTTTTCTTCATTATCAATAATATTCCAAAGATACAAGGTCTTGCATACAGTTTGAGAACTGGCACTAGAAGGATTGGTATACAATGACCAAGATAGGATGTTGCAAGGGGGCATCAAGGCCGTTCTTTGGGCGGAGAAATGGCAAATTCAAAGCCTTTTTTGGTTAATTCCTCGTATTTTTCTGCATTGAATTGATACAAATAAGCAGGGCGATGTGGCACATTTTGTTGACGTTCCAGTTGTTCTAGTATGTCCATTTTTAGAATTTTGGAGCGAAAATTTCGGCGATTGAGTGGGCGGCCTAAAATGGTTTCGTAGAGTTGTTGCAGTTCACTCAAGGTAAATTTGGCCGGCAACAGCTCAAAACCAATTGGCTGGTAGCGGACTTTGGCATCCAACCGTTTGCGTGCCACCTCCAGAATTTCGGCATGGTCAAACGCCAATTCGGGCAGCTCGGAAAGTTGAAACCACTGGGCATCCGTAGCATCCGTAGAGGCACTCAAGGCATGATCTTGAAGATTGATGAGGGCAAAATAAGCGACACTAATCACCCGCCCTCTAGGGTCTCTTTGGGTAGCCCCAAAGGTATATAATTGTTCTATAAAAATATCACTAATACCTGTTTCCTCTACCAGTTCTCTTCTGGCCGCTTCTTCTAGGGTTTCTGCCTCCTTGACAAATCCACCGGGTAATGCCCAAGATTCCTTAAAAGGTTCATAGGCACGTTGAACAAGCAAAACCCGCAATTCGGAACTTTGATCCAAACCAAAAACTACACAATCTACGGTTACAAGAGGGCGGTAGGGTGCATCCAAGTTATTCATAATTTAGGTTTTGAAATATGGTTGTAATAGGTTTAATTTGAGTTGTTGCAGGGTGCTTTCTAGGCCAATAGGATACCATTTAAAATCCACTTTTTGGAATAAGGCCAATTGATTTTGTGCATGTTGGCGAATGCTGCTCAAGCTAGGCAAGTCGTAGAGGAGTTTTTGATGGTTTAATATGGGGCGCAATAAGTCCTCATAAGCCCGTGCTTGCACCACTACAGTACGTCCATCAAAACTTTTTAAGGATTGGAGGGGCGTATCTTGCACACTGTTCCAAATCATATCTCCAAAAGGCTGCCCATCACTCAAGAAATAGCGACGCACTTGCAAAATACCAGGCGTAGAGATTTTGAGAGCATCCTCCGATACCTTAATCTTGTACTGCCACGGTTGCTCGGCTGCTTTTTGAATGGCTGCGAGTTTGTAAACGCCCCCCAAACTAGGTTGATGTTGTGCCGTCACCAAGTTGGTGCCCACTCCCCAAACAGCAATAGGGCTTCCAGCCTCTTTCAATGCTTGGATTTTGTATTCGTCCAAGCCATCACTGGCTACAATTTGCGCTTGCTCCAATCCAGCAGCATCCAATTCCTGTCGTGCATATTGGCTCAATTGGAGCAAATCGCCACTATCCAGCCGAATGCCCAAAAAAGCATGCCCGTCTGCTTCTAGTTGCTGGCCTATTTGAATGGCTGTTAGAATCCCTTTTTTAGTATTATAAGTATCGACCAAAAAGATACAATTATCAGGCAAGGCTCGTGCATAGGCTTCAAAGGCATCTTGTTCTTGGTCAAAACTCATGACCCAACTGTGGCTGTGGGTGCCCTTGACAGGAATGCCATAAATTTGGCCCGCTAGTACATTGCTGGTGGCGGCACAGCCACCAATATAAGCCGCTCGGCTTGCTGTTAGCCCCCCATCAATGCCTTGTGCTCGCCGCAGCCCAAACTCCAAAACAGCATCTCCCTGAGCAGCTTGTACAATTCGAGCAGCTTTGGTGGCAATGAGTGTGGGAAAATTGACCAAGGTGAGTAGGGCGGTTTCTATGAGTTGGGCTTCAATTAGTGGGGCTTGAATTCTGATTAGGGGTTGATGGGCAAACACAACGGTGCCTTCGGGGATAGCATACAAGATGCCTGTAAAGGACAATTGGCTCAAGTAGTCTAGAAAACCTTGTTCAAAAAGTGCTTGGTTTTGATGATCTTGGAGGGTGGCCAAATAAGCAATATCAGACTCGGTAAATTGCCATTGTTGCAGCCAATGCACCACATCTTCTAAGCCTGCTGCCAATGCAAAGCTGCCATCAAATGGGGTTTTTCTAAAAAAGAGATGAAAAACAGCTTGTTCGGCTGTTCGTCCAGCTTTCCAGTAGCCATAAGCCATGGTCAATTGGTAGAGATCAGTAAGTAGGCTCAGATTGGTGGAATAGCGTTTTTTTAAGGAAGTGTTCATGTTTTTGGATTCAAAATCATCGTCTATAGCTAGAAACTTTCAGATAACTAATTTTGCTTGCAGTAGCTAATTTTTTCTTTTTGTTTTATCTTGTTACCTTACTGATTGCTTGCACAAACAGTTCGTCAACTCAAGTGTTAGTATTTAGAAGTAGTAGCATAAATTTATGGAAGGTGCTACAACTATAACAATTATCTTTGCTTAAATTATAAACTAAGAACGGCTTTTTTAGCGAAATTACAAGGCTAGAGTAGGATTATTTATACATTATGACAAAAAACAGGTATCAAATTTTGTGGGAGGATGAACATTTTTTATTGGCAAATAAGCCTAGTGGATTGTTAACAATTCCCGATCGTTATCGGGCAGAGTTGCCCAATTTATATCATTTATTGCAAAAGCAATACCCCGAAATTTATATTGTACATCGTTTGGATAAGGGGACAAGTGGTGTGGTTTGTTTTGCCAAAACCAAAGAAGCACATCGCTTGTTGAGCCAGCAGTTTGAGGCTCGAATACCTGTCAAGCAGTATTATGCTTTGGTACGAGGCGTTCCTTATGAAGATGCTGGTAAGATAGAAGTGGGGTTATCGGCTCGCAAGGAGGGGGGAATGCGTGTGGATGTCAAACGTGGCAAGCCCTCGATCACTGCTTATCAAGTAGTAGAAGCCTTTGGTCATTATGCCCTGCTCAATGCAACTATTCTCACTGGTAGAACCCATCAAATACGGGTGCATTGCAAGCATTTGGGGCATCCTTTGGCGGTTGACCCCCTGTATGCCAATACCGAAGCCTTATATTTGTCAGAAATAAAACGCAAGCGATTTAATCTGAAAAAAATGACAGACGAACGGCCTTTGTTGACTAGAGTGCCGCTTCATGCTTATAGACTAGAATTGGTGCATCCAATTTCTGGGGCTACCATTAGTCAGGAATGCCCATTGCCCAAGGATTTTCGTGCTGTGCTTAATCAATTGAGAAAGTGGGATCAAAAAAAAGTATAAAATACTAGAGTAGCAAATCCTTTAACACCATATTTATATGTTGCATACTAGCTTGGAGCGCAATACAACCCGTCTATACCAATTTGAACGCGTTAATAAGTACATCCGAAAAATTTTATTAGCAGTGGTATTATTGTTGACCACTACTGTTATTGGTATTGTTGGGTTTATTGTTATTGATGACTATACCTTTTGGGAGGCTTCGTACATGACTATTATTACCTTATCAACAGTAGGATATGGTGAGGTCAAACCCTTGTCACAAGCAGGACAGATATTTTGCTCGGTGCTAATATTGTTCAATTTAGGTGTTTTTGCTTATGCTATTACTATTCTCTCCAATTTTATAGTAGAGGGTGACTTACGCAATTTTCTCAAAGAGTACAACATGTATAAGAAAGTATATAAAATGGAAAATCATACAATTGTTTGTGGTTATGGCAGGCATGGCCGCCAAGTGTGCCAAGAGTTGAGACAAAGCAATTTGCCTTTTGTGGTGATAGAACTGGAAGATGAAGCCTTGTTAGATATGAATCCAAAAACCGATCACTGGTTGCACGGTGATGCTACTTCAGATGAATTGCTTTTGGAGGCAGGTATACGACATGCCAAGGCTATTGTCGTTACTTACAATGAAGCTGCTTTTAATGTGTATACGGTATTGACTGCCCGACAGCTCAATCCCAAGTTGAGAATTATTACCAGAGCGAGCGATAAGATTGCAGAGAAAAAATTGTTGCGTGCAGGTGCTGACCATGTTGTGATGTCAGAAATCATTGGAGGCTTTTATATGGCTACTTTAATTCACCAGCCCAATGTGGTTGAGTTTTTTAGTATTATTTCTAATATGGGCGACGTGTCCATTCATTTTAAGGAATTCTTTTATGAACAGCTAAAGGAAGAATATAGAAATAAAACAATTCGAGATTTGAATTTGCGTTTAGAAACTGGCGTAAATATTATTGGAGCACGCAAACCTAATGGTGATTATGTGGTCAATCCTAAGCCCGATGTGTTTATTAAGAAAGGGATGAGTTTGGTAATATTAGGCGATTTAAATCAAATTCAGTCCTTTAAGGATTTAGTACTGGCCAATAATCCCCCCGAAGGTAATATGAGTACCTTGTATCGGCCTTAGTTGTTGTTTTTAAAACCACTAGTTGACAGATAGAACGCTAAAACTAAAATTTATGTTTAATTTTTTAAAACCACCTGTAGAAGAAGACTTATTAGATCACCAACAACTAGACAATGCCCCTAAGAGTCTAAATACAGAACGTCAAAAACTGAGCTATTGGATCCGTTTTGTTTGTGCTTTGGCCTTGCTCCTGTCTGGTTTTGGGATTTTATTGTTCAGCTACATTTTTTTGTCCGAGATTTTTTCTTTTCGATATTATCAATTGAGAGAATGGTATATAATAGGTAGTCTTTTGTGGATAGTGGCATTTGTAGGGAGTGCGCTGTATGCCAAAGCAGGGAGTAGGTTTGCCAAGATTACCTTAATAGCTTTAGGGGTGGTTGCCCTAGGAACGATGTGGATATTGATAGATAGCAATTTAATAGTATGGCATAATCCTTACAATTCTATACGTTACATGCGTACAGAGGAATTTGTATTGGTTACTGGCTTGTATACAACAGGCTTGTTGGTTTTTCCAGCGGCTTGGTATGGTTGGCGGTATGCACAAGCCCTCAAGATTCCGCAGCTAGAGGAAACCGATTGGGAGTGGAAGAACAAAACGGCAGCCTTGGGCTTCAAATCTTGGCGATTGGGGGCATTGGCTTTTGTGGTTTTAGGCATAGCTTGGACTCCTGTTATTGTCGATGAACTCGAATCGTACAAGAACAGATTTGAGCGTAAATATATGCGTGATGATGCAGTAGAAATGCCCTATAATATGCCTGTGCCTGTTGAAGAAGTAGATTGGGAAGCCGAGGAAATACAAGAAGAGATAATAGACGAGCCTACACCCGAAATTGATGATGAAGTAGAAGAAGAAGAATAGTACTATGCTTCTACAAACATGCCAAGTATAATCAATCCAAAGAACACCGCCATACAAAACAGCCCCAAGGTCAACCATAAGTTTTTATTAACTTGAATGGCCGCTTCCAAAAAACGCACCTCTTTTTCAATCGTATATTTTTTAAGATTATTGCCATAACGATACAGCAGCAAACTCATAAAACCTGCTCCTACAAACAACAACATAAAGAACAAAAAGCCAAGGTATGCCACACCTCGAAGATAAAAGCCTTCGTCATTAATGCCCGACATAATAAAAAGGGAAATAAATAGGACAACAACAATAAAAGCACAGCTTACCATTCCTAATATCCCCAAATAGCGCAGCCATTTAGAGGTTTGTGCCAGATCGTTCATCATTTCGCCTGTGATACCGCCCGTACCTGCATTGCCGTGATCGTCATCTAAAAGGTGCATTGTTGCCATGAGTGAAAGTTATATATGGATTCTATTACAAAAATAAGGGGATATAATTGAATTGGTAATAACGATGAATAAAAGGCTATATCCCTTGGTTCATGCTTAAGAGTATAAGAAAAACAAAGTAAACGACATAAAAGCCTAGCAGAATTGAAACGGAAATTCCCATCCAACGCCAATAAATCAACTGCCGCTTAAAAGCTATTCCCAATTGCTCATAATCTGTTGTTTCGGTAAAATTTTTGGTACTAGAACCATAACTAAAGAGCGTAAAACTCAAATAAAAACTTATACCTATTGTAGCAGCTACAATAGAAAGTCCCAACAAGGGCCAAATTATAGAAACACCATTCTCAATTGCGTCCAATGCACCTGTAACAGCACCAAAAAAGGAAAATATTGAAAGGAAGGAAATAATAAAGCCCAAAATTCCAAAAAAACGAACCCATCGGGAGGTTGAACGCAGATGTTGGATGGCTTTTTGTGAAAGTTCTTCTTCTTCTTGGGATAAAGAATTATTACTAAGCATAGGATAACAAAAGGATTAAATGTAAATTTTTTTTGTAATATGCTTTGTTTTAAGAACGAACAGGCACAGCCGTTTCTTTAATTTTCTTAAAACCGCCTTCTATATTAATAGGCTGTTGGATGCCTCGGGAGAGCAGGATAGAAGCCGCTATGATAGAGCGATAGCCCCCTGCACAATGAATATAAAAAGGTGCATCTTTAGGAAAATCATTCAAATAATCATTGATATTAGAAAGAGGCGTATGATGCGCCTTTTCTACATGCTGGCTATCAAATTCACTAGGCTTTCTAACATCAAAAACCTTATCCTCAAAAGCAGGATAATCGGCGGCAAAGGTTTCGGGGGCGACAGATTGTACCGTGCGAATATCTTTGCCAGCAGCTTGCCACGCCTCTATACCTCCTTTGAGATAGCCCAAGGTGTGGTCAAATCCCACTCTTGATAAGCGGGTAATAGCCTCCGTTTCCTTGCCCTGCTCTACAACCAATACCAATGGCTGTTTAACATCTACAATCAACTCGCCCACCCAAGGAGCAAAACTACCATTGAGCCCAATAAAAATACTATTGGGAATATGCCCAGCCGCAAAATCACTAGGGTTGCGTACATCCAACACCAATGCCCCTTGTTCATTAACAATCGCCTCCAGCTCGTCAGGACTCAAGGCGATAGAGCCACGCTCCAAAATTGTATCAATACTGGCATAGCCCTCTTTATTGAGCGCCACATTGAGCGGAAAATACTTGGGTGGCGGTGCCAAACCATCGGTTACTTCCTTGATAAACTGCTCCTTCGTCAAGTCCGCTCGCAAGGCATAGTTCATCTCTTTTTGATTGCCCAAGGTATCCACCGTCTGCTTCATCATATTCTTGCCACAAGCAGAACCAGCCCCATGTGCAGGATAAACCGTAATAGCATCGGGCAAAGGCATAATTTTGCTTCTCAAACTATCATAGAGCATACCTGCCAAATCCTCTTGGGTCATATTAGCCGCTTTTTGTGCCAAATCAGGTCTACCCACATCGCCCAAAAACAAAGTATCACCTGTAAAAATAGCCGTTTCTTTACCAGCCTTATCCAATAACAAATAAGTCGTACTTTCTAAGGTATGCCCCGGCGTATGCAGCACCCGCAAGGTCAGTTCCCCCACTTTAAACTCCTCGCCATCTTTGGCAATATGCGCTTCAAAACTCGGATTGGCATTCGGCCCATAAATAATAGGCGCGCCTGTTTTTTCGGCCAAAGTTACATGACCGCTTACAAAATCAGCATGAAAATGAGTTTCCAAAATATATTTAATGGTTACACCATCCCTTTCGGCGCGTTCCAAGTAGGGAGACACCTCTCTCAAAGGATCAATAATTACGGCCTCTTTTCCATCTTTGATATAATAAGCACCCTGTGCCAAACACCCTGTATAAATTTGTTCAATATTCATTGTTAATGTGTTTTAACTCCTTTGATAGGAATGAAGCATGTCTTTTATAGAAGCTGAATTCGTTTTGTAATTGCTTACAATTATACAACAAATTCCATCGTAAAAATGAAAACAGCCATAACCAAAATAAAATAACCAAAGCCCTTTTTTAAACGCTTGCCATCAATATGCTGTCCCAAATAAACCCCCACAAATATACCAATTAAAGCCAAACTAGTGAAACCCAACAAAAACATCCAATCAATGCTCAATTGCAAGGCATCGCCCAGCAAAAAACCAGTCAAAGATTTAATCGCTATAATAATCAAAGACGTTCCTATAGCTTTTTTAATGTCCAAATTGGCGAGCATAACCAGTGCTGGAATAATCAAAAAACCGCCCCCAGCACCTACCAAACCTGTAATGCCACCCACTGCCAAACCTTCTGCTACAATCAAGGGGTAATTGTAATGAATTTCGCCTGTGCCACCTTTTCGCTCCTTATTGGATAACATAGAGGCCGCAGCCAATAACATTAGCAAGGCAAATACCCCAAACATAACCATGCGTTTGGTCAATTCAAAGGTGCCCGACTGCCAAAGTACTTCGGGCAAGGCCGGAATAACAAAATGCCGCACTAGCCAAACCCCCAACAGTGCAGGAACACCAAACACCAAGGCCGTGCGCCAATCAACTTGCCCCTGTTGGTGTTGTCGCCAACCACCCACCAAGGCAGCTGCTCCCACTACAAAAAGCGAATAAGCCGTGGATAACTGTGCATCCAAGCCAAATAAATAGGCCAAAACAGGCACGGCCAAAATAGAGCCTCCACCGCCAATTAATCCTAGAGAAATCCCTATCATAAGGGCCATGAAATATCCTAAAATTTCTAATGTCATAGTCTTTTTTATTAAAGAAAACTACAGTTTTCCATACAATCAAAAATGTTTAATAACTGGCGATCAGCTAGTTGATAATATACTTGTTTACCTCGTTTTTGAGATCTCAGAATCCCATTATCTTTCATCTTTGCCAAGTGGTGAGAGAGCATAGATAACTCACATTCTATGTCTAACCGTTCGTGGATGGTGGATACATTTAGAGGTTCCTCCATTTCCAATAGCTCCATTATTTCGAGCTTGACAGGATGTGCAATGGTCTTCAAAATTTTGGCTACTTTAGCCAACTTATCTGCCGAAAATTGTCGTTTGCTTGTTTTCATAGTACAATTGTATGAATAATTTAACGTTTATTCAAGTATTCAGATGAAAAAAGACAAAAAAAGACAAAAAAACATAAAATTAGCCTCTATGAGCGGCATTAGACTCTTAGATTCGCTGATTTTCAATTCTTATAATTTTTATAATAACTTCATCACCCAGAAACAACAACCCGTGTTTGCTAAAGCATGTTAAAGAGTAGGTATTCCAAAAACTTGTTTGAAATATAAACAGTACAAGCGTTTGTTTGTATTTATTTTTAACTACTTTTACCAACAATTCCATCTCACTATGATAGCAGAAGACAAAAAAAAAATTTGGACCTTGTTAGAACAAGTCTTTGATCCTGAAATTCCTGTTCTAACCGTAATTGATATGGGCGTAGTGAGAGCAGTGCGCCAAGAAGCAGGGCAGTGGCATATTGATATTACGCCGACCTATTCGGGCTGTCCAGCTATGGATATGATTGCCGTAGAAATTAAGGCGGTATTGCAAGAGCATGGTTATAATGAAGTACAAGTAAACACCATCTTGTCGCCTGCATGGACAACCGAATGGATGTCAGAAAATGGCAAACGTAAGCTCAAGGCTTATGGTATTGCCCCACCAGAGGGCAAAGTAATAGACAAAAGTGTGCTGTTTGGCGAACCCAAAAAAATAGAGTGTCCACGTTGTGGTTCTAGGGAAACAAATTTGCTCAGTCAGTTTGGGTCTACGGCCTGCAAAGCCTTGTATCAATGCAGCAGTTGCAAAGAGCCATTTGATTATTTCAAATGCCATTAAATCGGTCAACAACAGTCCATATCCTTACTTCATTAGTCTGTATACTATACAAACTAATTCAGATCGCTTTGCGAGTGTTGAAAATCGTATCTAATTGATTATAAGCTTATTACAGGAAATGAACTAAAATCATAAAAGGCTGATAATCAATTAGATACAAGATGCTTTTTTATATTTTTTTACAAAAAAGATAAAAAATCCACGAAGTATTATCCATATATTACAACAACAAAAAATCTACAAAACATAAAGGTATGTCCACAACAATTCAGAGTAATTTGCAAGATGGGGTATTGACCTTAACCCTCAATCGTCCCAAAGCTTACAATAGTTTTAACAGAGCAATGGCACTGGCCTTGATTGCTGCTTTGGAGCAAGCCCAGCAAAACGAGGAAGTGCGTGTAGTGGTCTTGACAGGAGCAGGAAAGGCATTTTGTGCAGGGCAAGACTTGCGTGAAGTAACGGAGGACAACGGCATTGGTTTTGAGCAAATATTGAAGGAGCATTACAACCCGATGGTAAAAGCCATTCGCAATTTGCCCAAGCCTGTTGTGGCGGCTATCAATGGGGTGGCGGCAGGAGCTGGAGCCAATATTGCCTTGGCTTGTGACCTCACTATAGCCCGAGCTTCGGCCAGTTTTACGCAAGCTTTTAGTAAGATTGGCTTGGTGCCTGATAGTGGAGGCAGCTTTTTCTTGCCTCGGTTGGTGGGGATGCAAAGAGCCACTGCACTCACGTTTTTGAGTGATAAACTAACGGCGCAAGAAGCCGCAGATATGGGCTTGATTTATCAATGTGTAGCGGATGAGGAATACGAAGAAGCGGTGCAAAAACTGGCTTTGCGCCTAGCCAAAATGCCCACAGCAGCCTTGGGTATGACCAAGCAATTGCTCAATAAGAGCATGACCAATTCGCTAGACGAACAGCTAGACTTGGAAGGCCAATTGCAATTGGATGCAAGCAGCCGTTATGATTATCAAGAAGGCGTAAATGCGTTCTTAGAAAAACGCAAACCTGAATTTAAAGGTAAATAAAATTACAATACAAAATTATTATAAATAATGAAAGTAGGTGTACTAGGAGCGGGTTCTATGGGCATTGGTATTGCACAAATTGCAGCTACCGAAGGGCATGAAGTTATTTTGTGTGATAATAATGGCGCAGCCATGGAGCGTTCATTAGCCAAAATGAAAAAAATTCTCGACCGCCAAGTGGAGAAGGGGCGCATGGAGCAAGCCGAGGTAGATGACATCATCAGTCGCATTCATCCAACAGGCATGATGAATGAATTTAATGATTGCTCTATTGTGATAGAGGCGGTTATTGAGAATCTGAGTGTCAAGCGGGAGGTTTTTCAGAAAATGGAAGCGGTGGTGGACGATAACTGTGTTTTGGCTACCAATACTTCTTCCTTGTCGGTTGCAGCCATAGCAGCAGCCTGTAAACAGCCCTCCAGAGTGTTGGGGGTTCATTTTTTTAATCCTGCCCCTTTGATGAAGTTGGTAGAGCTGATTCCAGCCGTACAAACAGCACCCGAGGTATTGGAAAAAACCAGAGGCTTGATTGATTCTTGGAACAAGATAACTGTGGTGACCAAAGATACCCCGGGGTTTATTGTCAATCGGGTAGCTCGTCCTTTTTATGGCGAGGCGTTGCGTATATTGGATGAGGGCATTGCGGATATTGCTACTATTGATTGGGCTATGACGGAGATAGGCGGTTTTAGAATGGGACCGTTTACCTTGATGGATTATATTGGCAATGATGTGAATTATGTGGTAACAGAAACTGTATTTGCTGCTTTTTATTACGATCCTAGATACAAACCTTCGTTTACACAAAAACGATTGGCAGAAGCAGGCTACTGGGGCGTAAAAACAGGGCGTGGTTATTATAATTATGCCGAAGATGCGGTTAATCCAGCACCCAATCAAGATGCTGTTTTGGGCCAAAAAATTGTGGATAGGGTCGTAATTATGCTCATTAATGAGGCGGTAGATGCCTTGTTTTGGCAAATTGCCTCTGCACAGGATATAGATTTGGCTATGACCAAAGGGGTCAACTATCCCAAAGGATTATTGGCTTGGGCCCAAGAAATTGGCTATGCCAATTGTGTGGCTCACCTAGATGCACTGTATGAGGAATACCACGAAGATCGTTACCGATGCAGCCCTTTATTGCGCCGTTTGGCTAGTGGAATAGCAAATATTTAGTCATGAGTGAAATAAAAAAATGAATTTATTTTTTAATTGTTTTTTGAAGTTTTAACAAATTGAAAAATCATTTTGCCTAGCTTTTATAGCCCTTTGAATAATGAGTATAAACTGGAATAATATAAGATCTTTAGAAAACTCACAAAATGAAGGATTTGAAGAGTTTGTTTGTCAGTTAGCTAGGAAAGAGGATATTGCAAACAAAAGAATATTTATTCGTAAAGGAAAACCAGATGCAGGTGTTGAATGTTTTTGGATTCTTGATAACAATGATGAATTTGCTTGGCAAGCAAAATTCTTTACACAAAGTATTGAGGAAAAACAATGGGTACAAATTGACAAGTCAGTAAAAAAAACTCTTGATAAGCATCCTAACCTAAAGAGGTATTATATAGCAATTCCCAATGATCCTCCTGACGGAAGGGTTGAAGGACAAAAATCTATGTTGGATAAATGGAACTCAAGAGTTTCAAAATGGGAGAAATGGGCTACTGAAAAAGGTTTAAGTGTTCAATTTATTCCTTGGTGGAGTTCTGATTTGATAGAAAGATTACAAAAGCCTGAGAATGTTGGTTTGACGTATTTCTGGTTTAATAAAGACGAATTTACAGATGAATGGTGTAATGAGCAATGTGAATTTTCTATTGTCGATTTAGGTAAAAGATATACACCTGAACTAAACGTAAAATTAAAAATTGTTGAAATTTTTAATGGAATATCAAGAGATGAAATTTTTGAAAAAAAGGCAGTACAGTTATTTGATGATTTTTTAACTAAAGGAAATAAAATTATACCAAAAATAAAAGATTTAGATTCTCATTCCTCGAATCTACAACAGAAATTAAAAAAAATCTACACTTTATTTGACCATATAAATTTAAGGGGAGTTCAAAAGATACCAATAGAACATTTTTTAGATTTGCTAGATAGCTGTAAAGAAATCGCATCTAATATTAAGAGCTATTATTTAGATAAAGAGTCAAATTTACATGCCAAAACTAATAACTATCAATCTTACAAAAAATTTGGGTATGAAATAAGCCGTATCAGAGATTTTGAAAGTGCAATCTTTGAGTTAAGTCATTTTCTTGAAGGAATAACAATGAAACTTGCGAATTACCCTTTTTTACTCGTAGAAGGAGAAGCAGGTATTGGAAAATCTCATCTGTTGGCAGATATAGTAACTAATCGAAATAAAAATAAATTAATTAGCCTCTTTTTTTTAGGTCAACATTTTGTAACAGATGAAGACCCGTGGACACAGATATTTAAGAAGAACAATATTCGTTGTTCTATAAATGAATTTTTAGGGGCATTAAATGCAAAAGCTCAAATTTTAGATCAACGAATTGTTATTTTCATAGATGCTATAAATGAAGGACGTGGTAAGTATTTCTGGGGTGAAAATATTAAAAGCTTTATCTCAAAGGTTACTCAATATGAATGGTTAGGTCTTGTTATGTCGATACGCACATCATATTCTGATTCAATTTTCCCAAAAGATGAAGTAAAAGATGATAAGATAATAAGATACACACATTATGGTTTCGTAAATCAGGAATACGAAGCAACAAAATTGTTTTTTAATAATTTTGGTATACAACTCCCAAGTGTTCCTTTATTACATCCTGAATTCCAAAACCCTTTATTTTTATTACTTTTTTGTAAGGGATTGAGTAAAGCTGGTTGTGTGAAAATTCCAGATGGTTTACAGGGTATTACTGCTATAATTGATTTTTTTGTAAATAGTATTAATAATATCCTTTCAAAACCAACTCGTTTGGATTATCCAAAAAGTATTGATATTGTAGGTAAAGCTATTAAGGCTTTAATTGCATACAAAATTGAACATAAATTAAGGTATGTTCCGTATGAGCGAGCATTTCTTTTAGTCAACAAAATATCCAATGAGTTTAACACAAAAAGAGGTCTTCTTGAAGAGTTAATATCAGAAGGAATATTCTCTAAAAACTTATTTTGGAATACTGAAGAAGGAATCTATTTAACTTATGAACGATTTGAAGACCATTTAACAGTTAAATATATTTTTGATACTAACCCTGAATTAGAAAGAGCTTTTGAGGAAGGTGGAGTACTTTATCACTTAGTAAAGGACGAATATTCTTGCCATGTTAATAAGGGATTACTTGAAGCATTTACAGTTCAATTTCCTGAAAAAACGGAAAAAGAATTTTATGAATACGTTCCTCATATCAAGGATAGTTATTCAATTGCTGAATGTTTTGTACAAAGTTTGTTGTGGAGAAAGACTGAAACAGTAACAGAAAAACTTATTGATTATGTGAATTCTACTGTTCTGTCATACGGAGGTACATCTGATTTGTTTTGGAAGACTCTGTTATCTGTAACATCTGTTCCGAACCACTATTTCAATGCTTATTTCTTGCATGAAAAGCTTATAAAAACTAGATTGTCGGATAGAGATGCTTGGTGGACAATTTATCTCAAAGATCAGTTTTATGCTGAAACAGCAGTTAAGAGGCTTATTGATTGGGCTTGGAATACTCATGATAAAAGACATATTGCTGATGAATCAGTTAAATTGTCTTCAATGACTTTAGCATGGCTTCATACAAGTACAAATAGAGAGTTACGTGATTCTGCAACAAAAGCTTTAGTATGTCTCTTAGAGAATAGAATTCACATTTTAATTGAATTACTCATAGAATTTGAAAATGTAGATGACCCTTATGTTTACGAAAGGCTTTTCGCTGTTGCGTATGGTTGTGCTGTAAGAACTGAGCAATCTGATAAGTTGAAAGAGCTTAGTAGCTACATTTACAAGATAATATTTAAAGATAAATCAGAGGTTTATCCCCATGTTCTTTTAAGAGATTATGCACGAGGAGTAATTGAATTTACCTCATACCTTGGATATGATTTAGATTTTGATATTTCAGAATCAAGACCACCATATAAAAGTTTGTTTCCTGAAAAATTTCCAACAGATAGCGAAATCAAAGAACTGTATGAACCTAAAAATGGAGAAGGTCACTACGGGAAAGAAAAATGGGGTAATATGGCCTTGCTTATGTCGATGGCAACAGAACATGGAAGAAGAATGTATGGTGATTTTGGGAGATATGTTTTTCAAAGTGCATTTAGAAGTTGGGAATTAGATCCCAATGACTTGAGTAATTTAGCTCTTGAGTGGATATTTCAAAAGTATGGCTATGATTCGAAGTTATTCAATTCCTTTGATTTAGAGATTGGTACAGGTCGAGGAAGAAACACCATTCCTCATGAGCGAATTGGTAAAAAATATCAGTGGATTTCACTATATGAAATGCTTGCAAGAGTTTCTGATAATTATCCGAAATATGCAGAGTGGAGTTATAGAGACAAAGAGGAAGAAGAGTATCAAGGCCCTTGGGCTCCTTATGTTAGAGATATAGACCCTACAATACTGATAAAAAAAACAGGTCGTTATAACGAAGAATTACCTAATGATTTCTGGTGGTCAAAAGTTCAGTATTCGAACTGGGAATTAAATGATAAAAAATGGATAACACTAAGAGATGATCTTCCATGTTCTAAAAAACTAATAAATGTTATAGATGATTCTGGAGCAGAATGGTTGATACTTGAAGCTTATCCAGAATGGGCAGAATCGAAGAAACTTGGAGAGGAGAATTTGGATAGACAACACAAAAGGATATGGTATCAACTTAGAAGTTATTTAGTAGCGGAAGCTGACTATGAAAAAATTAAAGTTTGGGCATTAAATCAAGACTTCATGGGGCGTTGGATGCCTGAAATTTCTAGTAGATATGAAGTGTTCAGTAGAGAATATTATTGGTCTCCTGCTTATAATTATTTTAGTCAAGAATATTATGAAGGAATAGAACTTCGGAGAGTTTGTGACAATATTACTGGTGAGTATATAAGTGATGTTAGATTAACTACGAATAGTTTTTTATGGGAAAACAAACTTGATAGTTCTAAAGATGATACTATTAACTTTCTAAAACCATCAAAGTATATTTATGTTTGCTAAAAAAGAAGGAGAATTTGTTGATAAAACAGGAGAAGTCATATGTTTTGCTCCTTCTGTACATTTTGATTCTAAACCTTGCTTATTAATCAAGAAAGAACCTTTTCTTAAATATTTAAGAGAAAATAAATTAAGAATTTTTTGGACTGTTTTAGGTGAAAAAAATATATTAGGAAGTATCTCAAACAGAGATTTATTTTCTAGTAGGCTAGAAATCAGCGGTGCATATTATTTAGATAAGAATAATGAAATTGATGGAGGCATTAACACAAAAAACACCTAATAAGTAAAAAAAGTATGACTTTTTATTCAAAAAATAATTTACTTAGTAGTTTATGAAGCCATCACCAGCCCACCAATTGGTAAAGAAAAACTTGTATGACCAAGATGCTTTTAGTCAGTGGCTGGGCATCGAAATTCAGGAAATTGAACCAGGGAAAGCGGTGTTGTCCTTGAAGGTGCGGGCAGAAATGACCAATGGTTTTGGTTTGGCACATGGTGGCATTAGCTATTCGCTGGCCGATAGTGCTTTGGCTTTTGCTGCCAATGCACATGGCAGGCACAGCTTGTCTATAGAGACAAGTATTGCCCACACCCAAGCCGCCCATGTAGGCGATGTACTGACGGCTACCGCCACAGAGGAACACTTGAGTCACAAAATAGGTTTGTACAGAATTGTTATTCACAATCAAGCCCAACAATTAATTGCCATTTTTAAAGGAACAGTATACAGAAGCAGCAAAGAGTGGGGCAAGGCTTTGTAAAGTTTTTTTGTTTGAAGATTAATCGACTAGAAATTACTTTAAGTCGAAAAAGACACAAAAGGGAAGATAATTTTTCTATGTTTACCCCCAGAAAACAGCAATTTTAACTTGTTGATATTTTATATATTACAAATAAAGGAGTAAAAGACCTTTTATCAAAGTAAATTAATAGTTGGGGAGTACACTTCTGTTGGGCTTTCTTTTTTCAAAAATCTTATTATTTTTACGGCACTTTTTATAATTGAGAAGCTAGATAAACAACTTCTAAGCTAAAAGGATACTTATGACACAAATAAGAGCTAAAATAGCAGGACTAGGATATTTTGTTCCTAAAAACGTAGTTACCAATGATGATTTGGCAAAAGTAATGGATACCAGTGATGAGTGGATCCGTGCTAGAACAGGCATTGAAGAACGTCGTTATGTTACCCGATTTGAAGATACCCCAGCCACTATGGGGGCAGAGGCAGCTCGTATTGCTATGGAACGTGCTGGTGTAACAGCAGAAGATATTGACTTTGTTGTATTTGCAACATTGAGTCCTGATTATTATTTCCCTGGTGGGGGCGTGTTGGTACAGCGCGAATTGGGATTGGGGCATTGTGGTTGCTTAGATGTACGCAATCAGTGTTCTGGTTTTATTTATGGATTGTCTGTTGCTGACCAGTATATTCGCACAGGCACCTACAAGAATGTTTTGTTGATAGGATCAGAGGTACATTCGGCTGGTATTGATTTTAGCACAAGAGGCCGTGATGTGACGGTCATCTTTGGTGACGGTGCTGGTGCTGCTGTATTGCAACCTACACAAGAAGAGGGCAAAGGAATATTGACCACACACTTGCACGCAGATGGCACTTATGCCGAAAAATTAGCCTTTATCAATCCGGGCTCACATGCAGGGGTACACACCAAAGATGTAGAGCTTTTCCCAACAGTAGAAGAAGATCCTTATGGTTCTTTGATGATTACGCCTAAGATGGTAGAAGAGGGCAAGCATTATCCTAATATGGATGGGCAGTTTGTTTTTAAAAATGCTGTTAAACGTTTTCCAGAAGTGATTGGAGAAGCCTTGCAAGCCACTAAATTATCTGTTCAGGATATTGATTTGTTGGTACCACACCAAGCCAACTTGAGAATCTCTCAGTTTGTACAAAAGACCTTGCAATTGACGGATGATAAAGTGTTTAACAACATTCAGAAGTATGGCAATACTACTGCTGCTTCTATTCCAATTGCCTTGACTGAAGCTTGGGAACAAGGCAAAGTAAAAGATGGAGATTTGGTTTGTTTGGCTGCTTTTGGAAGCGGATTTACTTGGGCAAGTGCGCTTATTCGTTGGTAGAATCTTTTCTATTTTAAACAAATTTTAATAGAAAATCACAATACAATGGTTCTGTTTGGCATGAAAATACTGAATAGAACCATTATTATTATTACAATCATTATTAACAACCTTACTTCGTTGGAAATCGTATCTGATTGATTATTAGACTATTACAGAAACAAGCTAAAGTTATAAAATGCTGATAATCAATCAGATACAAGACGATTTTTTAGCTTGCTGAGTAGTCTGTACACTGTACAAACTAAGTCAGATCGCTTTGCGAGTGTAAAAAAAGTAAAAAATCCACGAAGTATTATTAACAACAGTATGAAACTAAAAAATATTCTGTTTACTGCTTGTTTGGCACTTCCAGCATTGGCATTAACAGCACAAGATACAGCACCAGAAAACTGGTACAATTTGGATTTGGGTGAAGATAAGGTACATGGAGTTAGTACCGAAAAAGCCTATAAAGAATTGTTGAAAGACAAGAAATCACAAACAGTGATTGTGGCTATTATTGATTCTGGTGTAGATGAGGAGCACGAGGATCTAAAAGATGTGATGTGGGTCAATGAGGACGAAGTTGCAGGAAATGGAGTGGATGACGACAAAAATGGTTATGTAGACGATATTCACGGCTGGAATTTTATTGGAGGAGCTGATGGTAAGAATATCAACAAAGATACATACGAGTTGACGCGTGTTTACAAATATCTCAAAGACAAAAAACGCAACAAAAAAGAAGAAGCACGTTATCAAAAAATCAAAGAAGAGTTTGATGCAAAGGTTCAAGAAGCACAAGAAAGCCTACAAGAGTACACTTTGATTACAGGGGTAATAACAGCTCTTGAAGAAGGATTGGAGGGTAAGCCTGCTACTGGTGAGAATATCAAGGCAATGAAGCCCAAAAATGATAAAGTCCAAATGGCCAAACAAATCTTTGAATCTGCTTTTTTGGCTCAATTAGAGGCTGCTGGTCAGACAGAAAAAGATACTATTGATTTGAAAGAGATTATAGATAGTTATCAAGGGGCAATAGAGTATTACCAAAATAGCCTAGACTATGGTTATAATGTAGATTTTAATCCTAGAGATATTGTTGGTGACAATTATATGAAGTCTAGTGAGAAGTATTATGGCAATAATGATGTTACAGGACCAGATGCCCAGCACGGTACACACGTGGCAGGCATTGTTGGTGCTGTACGCAATAACGATCTTGGTTCCAAAGGAGTGGCAGACAATGTGCGTTTGATGTCTATTCGTGCGGTGCCTGATGGTGATGAGCGCGATAAGGATGTAGCCAATGCCATTTATTATGCCGTAAACAATGGAGCCAAAGTAGTGAACATGAGCTTTGGTAAGGGCTATGCTTTTGACAAAAAACGCGTAGACAAAGCGGTGCGTTATGCAGAGAAAAAAGGCGTGCTATTGATACATGCAGCAGGTAACAGTGCATTGAATACAGATATAGAAGCTAATTACCCCAATCGTTATAAGAATGATGATGAATCTAAAGGGTTTAGCAACTGGATTGAGGTAGGTGCATTATCTTGGAGGTCTGGTGCGGATGCTCCTGCTCCTTTCTCTAATTATGGTAAGAAAAATGTAGATTTATTCGCACCGGGGGTTGATATTTATGCAACTGTTCCGGGTTCGGAGTACGAGGCATTGAGTGGTACTTCTATGGCGGCTCCTGTTACCGCTGGTGTGGCTGCTTTGGTGTGGTCGTACTACCCCGAATTGACCGTAAAAGAGTTGAAAAAAATCCTATTGGAGTCTACTATCAAGAAAAAAGACTACGTTAATCTACCGGGTTCTGGCGGAGAAAAGCAAGTGGAATTTGGCAACTTGTCCAGTACTAGTGGTGTTGTGAATGCTTATGCTGCTTTGAAAATGGCAGAAGAAATGACAAAGAATAAATAAGCAATGAACAGTAGGGGGCAAGATGATTGCACCCTGTATAAAATTGTGCAGAAGCCAACAAAGTATCTTTACTTTGTTGGCTTTTTTGGTGTATTTGTAGAGATAGAACCACCTTTGGATGATGAACAGCCTTTATAACGAACCAAACATCACCCTAGTATTTGTATTGGAGTTGTTCATTTTCTAAATCAAACATAGCTTCAAATTCATGCAAAATCGGGGCAGGAATATCATTACCCATAAAATTGATGCCTTTTAATGATTGCATAGTTTTGTACTCCATAGGCAAGGTTTTTAGTTGGTTCTGCTCCGCTATCAATATTTCCAGTTGCTCAAGAAGATACCATTGTTTGGGTAGTTTTTTTAATTGATTAGCAGAAAGGTGGAGTTCTTTTAGGTGTTGCAAATTTCCAATCTGTGAGGGAGCACTACGCAATTTATTATTAGAGAGGTCAAGAATTTCTAATGAGGTCAAATAACCAATACTAGGAGGTATAGTAGTCAATTGATTGTGATTAAGATATAGGTATTTTAACTTTTGCATTTTTTTGATACTAACTGCTAGGTTTTGTAGTCGATTGTAGGTTAATACCAAAACCTCTAAATTTTGTAAAGCTTCTAACTCTTTGGGCAATTCTTCAAATCTATTATAGAATAAAGAGAGCACTTTTAGTTGAGTCAAGTTTTTAATGCTTGGAGGCAAGCTATTGATTTTCATATAGCTCAAGCGCAATTCCATCAAGTTGGTTAATTGCCCGATTTCCTTGGGAATTTCTTCGCCCTTGCCTCTGCTAATATATAAGTGACGCAACTGTTGAATTTGGGGCAGTTGATCCGAATACGCTTTTAAAGTAGCATTAGAAGCAGATAAAAATCTTAGTTTAGGCAGTGTTTGCTCTGGAATTTTTTTGTGAATAGAGTCTCCATACAAAAACAGTGCTTGGGTTTCTTCATCAATATTCTCTATCCCACGAGCCAATTTTAGTGGTTCTATGGTTTGGTAGCCCCCCAACAAAAACTCTTCATGCTCCTGATTCGATACTATAAAATAATGACACATGTTATTGGTCAATTTAAGTGTATCAGAGTAAGAATCGGATAATTTTGAAACAGAATACGTGCCCATATAGTAGTTGTGAAAACCTGCTACTTCAGACCATATGCCCAATTCAGCAACTGTTTGCCCATCTCTAGTCTCAAAATGCCACAAATCATCTGTTTTGATTAGGTTTAATTGTCCTATATCCCAGCTCTGTGTTTGTGCCAAGGAACTAAGAATAGTGGTAGTAACCATCAGGAAGAGTAAGGTTATTTTTATAGTGTTCATATAAAGTGTATAGGTTAAATGGAGGGATGTATGAGGTGGACTAATACATAGAATAGTTGAACTAGAATCAGAGTAGTGTTACAAATTCAATATACCATTACAGTTCTTAACACTTGTATAGTTTGAATTGTTTATTTATTTGTTTAAAATAAAATATATTCATTGAAAATTATTGGAAAGCTTTAAGAGCTTTAGTTATTTGCCTAAATGGAGAGTAATAATGCTGTTTGGCTAGTGAACATACATCTGATAAATAAAATGTGGTGACATGCCAAGGCATTATAATGTTTGTAAGACTAAAATAGGATTTTTAATTGTGATACCAAGCAATTTTAGTATATCGAATATCATGAAGCAGGATGAATATTGTGTAAGCTCATAAATCAATAAACGGAAGATAATTTAATATAATAGTATATTAAGGAAGCCTCAATTCAAAACTGGCATAGAATTTTAATACTTATTTTGTATTTTGGAGTGGACCAAACAAATACTTCCCATAAGTGTGTTTTTTTACAAAAAACAAGATAAAAACATGCAAATTTTTTACTTTTTGGAACACATTTTACGTTCTAATAGTGAGTGCTTTTATGATACAATACCCTAATTAGTAGTCAAAGTATACTAAAATAAGCAAAGTATATTGTATTATTAAAAGCTAATACTTGTTCTTGGTATACCACTCATAGACTTAGAGAATTTTGTGAACCATTTATGTTCAGTATTAATGTCTTATATTCTCGACTAATACTTCGTGGATTTTTTACTTTTTTTACACTCGCAAAGCGATCTGACTTAGTTTGTACAGTGTACAGACTAATCAGCAAGATAAAAAAGCATCTTGTATCTAGTTGATTATCAGCCTTTTATGATTTTAATTTCTATTCTGTAATAAGCTGATAATCAATTAGATACGATTTCAACGAAGTAAGGCTCGACCAAACTACCAAATTATTATGATCTTAATTCGTTCTACCTTATTCATTCTTTTTATTCTATCTGTATTTTTATCCACAGCCGAAGCTGCTCCCAAGAAGTATGTTGATTTTATGCCTAAATACAGAAGTGAGCACGAAAACTTATTGTTGACAAAAATTTCTTATACAGAACAAGAAATGGTTATTCACTTTACTTATGTTAGCAAAAGTGATAACACGCTTATTCAGTTTTCGGGAGCAGGAACAGACAAGCCGTGGAAACTGTACAGCTCTTTTAGAAGCAAAAACTCAGCAAATTTAGAAAAACTTGCTACGCTCAAAAATATTGTAATGAACAATAAGCAAGAGGCTACTGAAGTAGCTGCTGATGAGTCATTGGTACTCAATCCCAAAGCTGGAACAATTCTTACAGGAATAGCCTATTTTGACCGATTGCCCGGCAATGTAAAAAGTATCAATTTTGCAGCAGGAGAATTTTTTATCTGCAAAGATATTCTAATCAAAGATGATAGAAACCCAATGCTTGGTACCAAGGAGCAAATGCAGGCCAATATTGATTATTTTTATGATAAGATGGGTGTAGAAGTGCAGCGAGAAACCCTAACCATTGCTCACAAAGAGGAGGAAAAAGACCCAGTGATAGAACGCGCCTCTAATCCTGTTACCTACACACCCGGTCAATTGCGTAACACGGGCGATATGAAGTGCAATACCAGAGTCAATCTAAGAAATGTTTATTTTGATGATAATTCAGCGAGTTATGCAGGACGTGTAGAAGCCCTAAAAACAATTCAAGTTATCATTCAATATATGGAGTTTTATCCCGAATCCTCTATTATTCTACATGGGCATTCAGATGTTCTAGGAAGCCCCATCAATAATTTTGAGCTGTCTAAAAAACGGGTATTGGCGGTACGCAATACCTTGGTTACACGTGGTATTGATAGCGATAGAATTCGTTATGTAGCCCACGGAAGTAGCCAACCATTGCCCGGTAAGGAAAAAGGAAGTAAGAAAAATCGCCGTGTAGAAGTAGAAGTAGTGTGCGAGTAGGGACACAAGATCTTGTGTCTCTACTCACACACATATATCCTCAACAATCAAAACATGCAATTATCTTCCAAACAATTGGGCTTAGGTTTGGCTTTGGCGACGTTTTTTTTGTGCCTACCTGCTTTTTATAACACCGTACCCTTAATTTTTCCTGATAGTTCTGCTTATATCTATGCAGGATTTACCAATATGGAATTGGGGCCTCGTGTATGGACTTATGGTGGATTTGTGCGCCATGTAAGTTTGGCAGAAACCCTTTGGTTGGTGGTGCTAGTGCAGGGGTTGATGGTTGCCATTTCAATTTATCTATCATTCAAATACTTATTTAAGACCAAGAACCCTTGGTATTTTCTATCATACATTCTACTGATTAGCAGTACTACAGCAGCTTCTTTTCATGTCAGTCGCTTAATGCCTGATATATTTACCCCCTTGATATTGCTGCATTTGGCATTATTGCTTTTTGCCCCCTTCATGAACAGAACCGACCATTTGTTGTCTAGTTTTTTATTGTTTACGAGTTTGGCTATGCACAATTCCCATACACTGCTAGTAATTTTATTGCTTATAAGCTTAGGTTTAGGTGCTTGTTTTCCATTTATCAGAAGGTGGTATCAGCAGAGTGGACTGACAGGTAGGCGCATTGGAACAGTTGTGGCATTGATACTGGCTAGTTCTATTTTTGTTTGTAGCCTGCATTGGAGTATAGGAGCAGGTTTTCGGGTTACAAAAGGAGGAGGCGTATTTTTATTTGCTCGTTTGATTGATTTTAATATTGCACAGGATTATCTAGAAGAGCATTGTGACGAGTTGGATGCCTACATTTGTCCACACAGAGCCAGCCTAAAATGGAGTTCGGAATTCTTATGGGGCAATGCACCCTCTTCGTTAAAAGAGCACGGAAATTGGACAGAGGAAAATGAGCAATTCTACAGTGCATTGTCTGTAGAGATACTAACCACCCCCAAGTATCTCAAACGATATATCCTTCGAAGTTTGGAGACGACCCTTGCACAGTTTTTTTATGTAGATTATAATCCGATTTCAGAAAGTTGGCACCAATGGATGTTTACGGGAACAGCAGAATATTATCCACATTATAAGATAGCCATTGAACAAGGACGACAAGCTAGACAAGACTACAGCGCTGCTGATATAGCCATGATGAATCATGTACAATATCTTATATTACTACTCTCTATACTCCTTGTCCTTTGGGGGTTTATTTATGCTCCAATACCCCAACACATACAGATGGCAATGGTATTGCTTATTCTTGGAATGTTGGTGAATGCTTTTATAGCTGCCGCCACATCTGGAGTTTATGATCGCTACCAGAGTCGTGTTGCTTGGTTGATTACCCTGCCTGCATTTTGGGTACTTTGCTATATCGTAGAGCGTTGGCAAGCAGCCAAAGAAGCGAACAACCTTATTTTACCTAATTAACCCATAAGTACACCTGTCAATTATGCAATTATCCAAGATTCAATGGTGGGGAAGTTGGTGTTTGGGAGCCATTTTTTTGTGCTTACCTGCTTGTTATAATCTATTGCCACTTTGGCATAGGCAAACGCCTGCTTATATGGAGGCTGGGTTTGATAATGAGCTGAGTGCAAGTGTGGTGTGGACGTATGGGGCTTTTTTGCGCCATGTGAGTTTGGCAGAAAGCTTGTGGTTGGTTATTTTTGTGCAAGGTTTGTTGATGACAGGGACGATTTACTACAGCTTTAAGTATGTATTCAAAACAAAGTCTGCTTGGAGTTATCTGTTTTATGTGATTGTAGTAAGTATGACCACAGCTATATCTTTTCACAGCAGCCATTTGATGCCCGATATTTTTACACCTATTATGATTTTATCAGGAGGCATCTTGTTATTGGTTCCTACCATTACCACACGAGATACCATAATTTTGTCACTGTTGCTTCTGGTGGCTACTTCTATGCATCCTACCCACTGGAGCATATTAACCATTATTGTATTGGCGGTTATATTGGGGCGTTTTTGGAAAGCTGCCCAGCCTTATTATGAAGCTATAGGCTGGACATGGAAAAAAGCATGTTGGGTATTGGGGATTGCAGCCAGCAGCTATCTTCTAGTTAGCACGGTGCATTATAGTTTGGGAGGCGATTTTCGGGCCACTCGGGGCGATAGTTTTTATTTATTTGCCCGATTGTGGGATTATAATTTGGCACAAGCCCCCTTACAAAAATACTGCTCTGAACGATCTCCTGCCATCTGTACACAGTTGCCTACTAGCATAAAAGGGGGCGAATACTTGTGGGGCAAACGAGCGGAAGCAAACTTGCAAAATCAAGGAGGATGGAGTGAAGAGAATAGGGCTTTGTTTGCACAAGTTAATAGGGAAGTACTAAGCTCATCAACAGGTATTAAACGATACCTAATCAGGACTTTGGAGTATACCTTTGCTCAATTGCTCTACACGCAAATCAATCCCCAAAGATCTGGGCATGAGGCTGATTTACGAGCCAGCATTCAACGTTTTTATCCAGCTTATGGGGTGGCAGCCAGCCATTCCAAACAATACCTAAATAGCTACCAACAAGAAACCATTGCCGCCAAAAGCCAACTGCAATATTTAGTGCTGCTCTTGTGTTCAGTAATCATGTTCTTTATTTTTTTTTATAAAAAAATGCCACCAATTCAAACCTTTTTTACTATTCTTATCGTCCTTAGTTTGTTTGTTAATGCACTAGTCGTTGTTAGTGGTTGGGGATATGAGGATCATCTCCAAAGCCGAGTAGCTTGGCTGCTTACACTGCCTGTTTTCTGGTGGTTACTGACAATGCTAGAGCAACAAAACACCAGATGGTTATCTAAAGAAAGATACAATTGATTGATAACTAATCTTTCTATTACCACTATTATACCAATCCATATTTAGAAGTAGGCTAATAGGTTCAAAGAGATTGGATGTGGAT
>CAYULH010000070.1:0-937 GCA_964445645.1 uncultured Aureispira sp.
AGAAAAAGAAGCTAAAGGACAATTCAAAACCGAAGAAAAAGAAGCTAAAGGACAACTCAAAACTATGTCCAAAGAGGACAAAAAAGAATTCAAATCTGAACTAAAAGAAGACAAAGAAGAATTTAAAGCCGAAGCTAAAGAAGCTAAAGAAGAATTTAAAACTGAACTAAAAGAAGCTAAAGAAGAATTTAAAAAAGAATGGGGTGATGATGACGATGACGATGACGAAGAAAGAGAAAATAAAAGTGGAAGTGGAAGTGGAAGTAGTGCAAATGGATCCAATGTAAGAGTAAGTGAAGCCGAAATAAAAGAACGACAGGCCAAACAAACGGGTATTCCCAAGAATCTAAAAGCTTCTATTGAATATATGTCGGGCTATTCCTTGAATCATGTTCGTGTACATTACAACTCCAACAAACCTGCTCAAATGGGAGCCTATGCCTATACCGAAGGATTCAATGTTTATATTGCCCCCGGAGCTGAACAATACCTTGCCCATGAATTGTGGCACATCGTACAACAACTCAAAGGAGAAGTAAGTGCAGACGTACAATACAAAGCAAAAACAGGCAAAACAGTAAAAGCTAATAATGATGCAACACTAGAAAAAAATGCTGACCAAAAAGGTGCTCAAGCCAATAGAATGGCAGCAAAAGGAAATATTGTACAAAAAAGATCCCTCAAGAAAGGAAAAGGGGCAGGTATCGTACAGCGCAAAGCACTCAGTAATACCAAACTCAATGTTATAGGTGAAATTCATACAGAAAGTATGAAACGCTCCCAAGTAGAACGTCGTATGGCTAACGAAAAAACAGGGGGCAAATTCTGGGAGGAAAATGAATTTAAGGTAGATACAGATGGGGCAGAAACAGATGCCGATCCATTGACTTACCGTCTCATCCATACCTTGCAAAATATTGCTCGACATTCAAAAGAT
>CAYULH010000070.1:947-27193 GCA_964445645.1 uncultured Aureispira sp.
TTCCAACGCCAACCATCAAGAAACAAGTGAACTCGCTGTAGAAACTTGGGAGCAAATTAGCGGTTTTGTTACCAAAGCCGAAGCACAATGGGCAGAATTGCAAGGAGTAGCCTCCCCCAACAAGCTCAATCGTGAACAATTGACGCAACGAGACGAACGATTCCAAACTCGTATGGACAAGCTAGAAAACCTAAAAAAGGGTTTTACTTATTTAATAGAAAACCAAGATACCGCCGAAGCAGAATTGGACAAAGGAGAATACAAAACACATCTTGGCTATATTGGTATTTTTGTGAAAGAAATACAAAACAAAGCCATGAGTGTTAAGGAAGTCAACAAACTGCGTGCAGAAGCCATGCACAAGGCTGCCGAAAGTAAATCTAATGAAAAAGGTGTCTGGAAAATTAGTACCGAACTCATGACAGATATCCGAGAATTGTTGCAGAAAAAAGGAATAGAGCCTAGTTACAATCTTTTAACCAAAAGAGAATTTGACGAAATTATTAAAAACTTCAAGCCAAAATAAAACATACAATACCATAACATACTTTCCCAAGCTAGATTCCCTATTAGGAGTCTAGCTTTTTTTATGAACAAAATCTAATCTATTTTTAACACCACCAAATTGCTTAACAACAAATGTAATCGTACCTTTAAAGGTATGTATTGTTCATTTAGACAAGAGTTTATACATCATTTGGGTAGTAACAATGATAATTTGCTCTTCGTTAAACGATCATTTCTGACACCTTCAAGCATCAATCAATCAACTTATTATCAACAATTCCATTATGACAACAAACAACAATAAGCTCAAGCAAATGTATGTCTTGAACTTAATTTCTAATCTAAATGCAGATTATGCCACGCATTGCGAAGAAGAACTCTATGAGAATATTCTGACTATTAATGACTGCTTGGCCGACCCTGCTGTAGCTGCTATGGCAGGTGGCAATTGGGAAGTAGTATGGGGCCCTGCTATTGCCAATACCGCTCATAAACGCAGCTACCTCCCGCTCCAAAAAATCACCCGCTGGATTACAGACAATGCACTTTACATTGCTCAAAAACAAGGAACAGACGAATATTTTATAGGAATTGCTGGCACCAATGCTTTTTCCTCTGTGGGCTGGTTTGAACAGGATTTTGATGTAACTACCTGTGTAGCTTGGCCGCCCACCTATTTGCACATCAAAAACCCTGAAGTAGAAGGTGCTCCCTATGTTTCTACAGGGTCCAATGCTGGCTTAAAAGCCTTGGTAGAACTTAGACCACAAAAAAATGCCAAAGCAGCAGGCATTACATTCCTAGACTTTCTGCTCAAAGAAGTTAAGGGCAAAGAATGCTCTATCTCAATAGGTGGACATAGCTTAGGGGGCTGCCTAACGCCTCTAGTAGCTGCTGCTATAGGTGATAAAATGAAAGATGCTCCTAATGCCAACCAATACAGAGGTGTAGAAATTAATGCCTACCCTACTGCTGGCCCTACACCGGGCAATGAAGATTTTGCCGATCACCTACAAGGCCATATCAATGAGTACCATGCCGTATTCAATGCCCACGATATTGTACCCCAAGCATGGGATGCCAAAGGGCTAGATGATCTTATGAAAGCTTATGGAACTTGGCTTTTTGGTGATGGGGTTATCAAACCCAACAGCCAAATCAATTATACCTTTGCCGATTGGATTGCCAATTATGCCAAAACACAAAATTATGTGCGCTTGCCCAAAAACCCTAATAGCAAATTCAAGGTAACCACTTGGGAAGGTGATTTGATAGAGGAAGTAACGGTCGATGATACAGTTATAACCTCTATGGATTTTGCAGCATACATCACTGGGCTTTCTATAGGCTTACAAATAACACCTGCTGGAGCTGAACTAAAAAAATTGGTACAACTCAATACACAAGAATCTAGTAAACTTCCTCTAGAAGATACAGCCACCGAACTATTGCGCCCTGTTAATAAGCTTTTATACAAATACACACCTAGAATATTTTCTAAGTATTATCATAGATTTTTCTTTAATAAATTTATTAATGACTTTGTTCGGTATGCCATGCAAGTGGCTTTACAACATACCGTAGCCTACAACAATCCACGCTCCTCCAAGGGAAGAGTACCTTGGGAATTTAGCGCAACAGAGCGTGCTACACTCCAAAAATATGTTACTTCTGTTAAGCATAGATTTTTGTGCAAAGCCAATGACATAGAATGGCAAGCTGCTACTGGGGTAGATTTGGTGACTAAACTGGCTACCTTGATAACGGACTGGGCAGAAGAAAATCCGCTCGAAGCATCTGCACTGGTCAAAGAACACTTTAGACACATAGAAGAACAAAATAACAGCAACCAAACAGACGAAGAGCTAAGAGAGTTGGAAAAACTAACCTTGCACTTTAATAGAGAAATAGATACTGTTTTGCAAATGGTTAGAAAAATTTATTATTTGTAGAACTTTTTGAATGGGGATGGGGGCAAAAGCCCCTAATTCCCTTATCATACACAGCACCCATCTTTCACAAAATGCTACTTTTACTACATTATATTTTGCCTTAAATCACAAAAACCAACAACTAATTGGCTAAAAACCTTAAAAACTTCCTTAAAATTTTCTACTAGGGCATATTTTTTGTCTAAAAAATATTAACTAATAAAAAATTTTTTTACCTTTAAAGTAGTCACTTCCCAAATGTTGACTACCAAAATAACCTTTATTATTTAATCCATTTTTATTAAAACCAAAAGTTATGGCAAATAATATTATTGATATTATTAATAGCATTGATAGTCTCGAAGATCTCAACAAACAATTACTAATAGGATTAAAAAAAGCCAGAGCAAACAACAATAAATCATTCATTGAAAAAATACTAACAAGACACAAAAAGATATATGCTCGCCTAGAACTTTTGCGAGCCGCCGCCGAGCAACAAGCTACTTTGTCTAGTTTTATTAAACTGCCAAGTTAAAATCATAAAAATAAATATAATAATAGATTCAAAGTTAGATTTCCTGTCGGAAATCTAACTTTTTTTATTTTATGCAACCAATCAAACCTACACTCCTTTCTCCTTCTACAACAAATTCATATAAAAAATTTCAAAACCAAACCACTAATTTAATCTCAACAACACACTACTTGTTTTTTTTAATTAATTTTTGTAATTTGGTTAATAATAGTTTCTAACGACCAACCAATTCAAATGAAAGAACAGGCATTGCAACGTCCCGACCAATCCCTTCAATCCAACTCTGAGCAACAAGAAAGTAAAGCCAGCCAACAAGCAATAAATCAAAAGCCAAACAAAACAGGTATACCCGATGCCCTCAAGGCCAGCATAGAAGCCATGTCGGGCCTATCACTAGATGCAGTAAGAGTGCATTACAATTCGGACAAGCCAGCCTTAATGAATGCCCATGCCTATGCAGAAGGCTTGAATGTATACATTGCTTCAGGGCAAGAAAAACACCTAGCACACGAGCTTTGGCATGTGGTACAGCAAATGCGTAAAGAAGTGTCACAAACCATTCAACTCAAAGAAAAAAAAGGAGCCAACGAAAACAGCAGCCTAGAAAGAAAAGCTGAACAAGAAGGTACCAAAGCTAGACAAATGGCTAAAATCCCTGATTTGCTCCCACAACAACAACTGGAAAAGAGAGACATTAGCCAAGAAGTCGTACAACGTGTCCGAAAAGAAGCAGAAACCCACTACGGAGCCTTTGCAATTGATGATAATGATTATAAATTTGATAAAGATGGAGGAACAAAATTCCTTCATATAAACTTGAAGTTTACACCCAATGAAAATGCCAATGCAACCAAGGTAGGCTTAACACAAGTTGTCAAAGCACAGAATAATAGACAACGTTCCATATTAGAGCCGCACCAAGAGCAAAGAATGACCAAAAACAATTATCACGTAGACCAGATGTCTGAAAATAGAAACCCTCTATATGCCACAGATGCAGCTCCTGAAGAAAATCAAGAGCAGTTCGCAGCATACGAAACTACCAATGGAGATCACGCCATAAAAGAAGGTGATACTTGGACCAGTGCCAACCTCATAGATGAACCTTCTGTAGAAGGACTAGTTAGTTGTGTCCGAAAATTTGAAACAGCTGCCCTAGCTATAGAAGGAGAAGATGAAGGAAAATATTATGGTTCTGTACAATGGGGCTTTCAGAAAGTAGCTGGAAAATCCAGCAAAATTGAATTTAAACTGGTATCAAAAGGTGTTCCCTCCAAAAACTTTATGCAAGCTGCCGAAAAATGGAACAACAGCAAAGCCCGAGGCACTGGCACCATTACTAAAGACACCATGGTAATGGATAAGATTTCAACAGGCGGAGGTGGCTTTCAGTTTGATCCATCTGAAACCAAACTAAAAAATGGAGAACAAGTAAAAATAGCTGAGGGCAATGTACATGGTGCAACAGCAACAGGCAAACAATACATTAAAGTGAGTAAAATTGGAGGCAAAATAGATGCCTACACAGATTCAGGATACATCAATATCAAGCACTTCAAAGACAATGGTGATGGTGAAGAGGTGATTCCGCTGCCCTTAGTGAATGTTATGATTAACAAAAAAACAACCGAACTCTACGAAAATCAAGACCAATCAGGCACTAGCACTCCACTAGCCAAAAAAACTAGAATGGAAATCATAGACAATGAAGGAGAAGAGTTGGTCAAAGTGCGTATTGTAGATGGTGATAATATAACACAAGAAGGCTGGATAGAATCCGCTCAATTGAGTGCAGAATAAAATAGACATTACATTATACCTATTTAGGCCCCTACTAGAATTACATATTCAGTAGGGGCTTTTACTTATATATCCCCTCTCTAAAAACCAAGATTATTGATTCTGTGTAATAACCTTTAGTCATTTCATAGCCATTCTACTATTCTTCTGAAGCCCCCTGCCTAAACAATATAAACTTGATATAGTTATTATTAGCAATAACAAACTATTTATAGTAAATTAGTATTGTTCTTAAACAAAACACCCGATCATTGTAATGGAAGACCAAGAAATTCAACACGAACTCAGCCCTCAATCTGTTAATTATCAAGATGACTCCAAAAGCAGTCAACAACAATTTCCACAAAAACCCAATAACACAGGTATTCCTGATGACCTCAAAAGATTCATAGAGGCGGCTTCAGGAGTATCCTTAGATGAAGTAAGGGTATTTTACAACTCTGAAAAACCAGCAGAAATAGGGGCATTGGCCTATGCAGAAGGCACCAATGTCTACATTGGACCAGGGCAAGAAGCACACTTAGAACACGAGCTTTGGCATGTTGTACAGCAAATTCAAGGGCGTGTTAAGGCAACTACTGAAATCAATGGAAAGAAAGTAGATGGTCGTAAACAGATGGAAGACGAAGCAGATAAAGGTATTTCTAAACAAACAACCAAACAGGAAGAGACAGAGGAAGCTCCCAAAAAACTGGATACAGGTATTGTACAAGGTAAGTTTGGAGTAGAATACGAAACTAAGTGGACAATTAATGATCCTGATAATGTATCGGCCAATCACAAAAAGAAAGTGCATCAAGGAAATGGTTTCCATATAGAAAGTGACAACAATGATTTGGAATTTGTATCCATGCCTCCTTCTGATACTCCCCGACAACTGTTTGAGACAGTAGGGAGAATGAAAACACTTGCTGAAAGTATGATTGGCAATCTCAAGGGCACCATATCTAAGCCACCAGAAGAACACGATCCACAAGAACCTCTCTTAAAGCACAATGCTGAAGCCTTACTAACAGCTATGAATTTAGGGCAAGATACAGCAACCTTAGAAGATGTTATTAAGCATGTAGTGCGAGATGAAGATCAAGACAAAATCACTGCTGGTCATATCGATGCCTTTGCTCAAGCATTGATAAGTGATAGTTGGGTAGTTAATACTCCTGATGCCCAAACTACTGTGGATACTATGAAAAGTGAAGTTTGGACAGTAGCTAGTGATCTAAGACAATATATCAATATAGATTATTTTGATGGAATTATCAAAAAAATGCAAGCCCCAGCTTGGGAACCCAACAATCTCATAAAAGATGTTATAGGCCGCGACCCTGAAGATCAATTTGATGGCAAATCACTGACAGTAGAATCAGGCGAGCAATCCATGAAAGCACGTCCACAATTTACCTTTGGAGTAGATGTAGCTAAAATCCCTGACCTGTTCCAAATGTTTATTGATGGCCCCACTACTCAAGATCAACAACGTTCCTTAAACTATAATAGTAATGCCCCCCAAAACCTAGAAGACTACAGCAAAGCCAGTATTGGCCCAGGTATACGCGAGGGCAATGATAAAGCTAAATCTATTTTTGAATCCAATGCTCCAGTTGACTTAGATAATGCCTCCAAAGGATTTGTACACTACCTCACTTATTACATCAATCAGATGCGTACCAAGGCTTATGCTTCTGATAATACAACAGCAGAAAGCTCTAGATCAACTTACATTGCTCAAACCATTATAGAAGCACTAAAAGCCAAAGAAGTAGATAAATATCCTATTGATAATGATAAATACCAAGCAGGTATTGCCAACATAAAACTAACAGCACAAGACAAAGAAGGAGTAGAAGCCAAATTGGGTAAATCTTTATCCACAGTCATTGATGTGGATAAACATGTAACAGAAGCACAAAAAACAGAACTCGAAAGCTACTACCAAACAGAGCTTACCAAAATGAAAGACGACCCTGTCTATCCCAAGCACTTTTTTGTATTGATGAACAGAAGTGGATTTGACAAAATATACGACAGTTTGGAGCAAGATCAAAAACCACTCGTAAATACCTATGTTGAACAGAAAGTGATTCCTGAATTCTTAGAAGATCAAAACGACATTTCACTCTTTACAGCTCCCTATTATTACAAACAAAAAACAGGCAATGGAGACCATGACTACAAACGTGGACTAAGTTTTGGGCCTAGTGTAAAAGAATGGTGGGCCTCCATCAAGGATGTAGACAGTCGCCAAACCTTGGCAGGTGATGTCAAACGCGACAAACTCTCTCCTCCTCAAGAGTTTGTAGATCATAATGGTGTGGCTGATGAAACCCAATCCCTTGGTTCTTTGGGTATGATTGATGGTGGCCTTACAGTAATAGAACTACGCCAATGGGGCAATGTAATGCCTGCTGCAAGTTGGCAACAACACACCTCTGATATGCTCAAAGCATTTGTAGTCAATATTCAAGAACAACAACCTGATTTTGATCAGTAATAAATCACACAAAATCATTTAATAATTCAGCACCAAATAAGGTGCATACTATATACCATTAGCCCCTACTAGGATTGTATTCTTAGTGGGGGCTTTTGCATTGCCCTAATGCTATCCCCTAAATTTACCCATACTAGGGAAAACTCTCCCTCTCCTCTTCTATCTTTGTATAGTGTTGATAACCAAGGTATTTAATACTTTTTCAGTACAAAAATAGATAGAACAATAATGTACAATGCTAAATACAAAAGCAATACCCACCATCAACAAGGCAATACATTATTAAGTAGTCTTAAACAGGGATAACTATTTGATACCTACTTCCCCTACTCAGGATAATGCTTTAAAGTAAAATCCAAAGCATTCTGATAACAAATCTTATCCACCACCAACTCAGGGGTAAATTCAGCATCAAAATCAGAAACACAGAGAGGTGGCTGCTCTAGGGCAGCCGCTTTTTTGATTTCGGCAAGCAAATCGGCCTTGAATTGGCGCAACTCTATGGCTGTTTTGTAAGTGTTGATAGGATCAATATAGCCATCAAAATCGGTGCCTATGGCGAGCATGTCCCAAGCGTGGCGTTTTTGGGCAAGCGTAAGGTCGGGGCGGTCGTAGATGATGTGTAGTACCGCCTTTACATTGTTCCAGAGGGCAGCTATATTATTAAGTTGTTCTTGTTTTTCTACGCTCTTTTTGTCAGATACCCCCATCATCCGTTTGTCAAACGACAAACCAAACAAGCCCCCTGTATCAAAAATCAACTCTATATCCTCTGCACACATATTGATGCCCCAAGCATAAAACATCCCTTCAGGGGTATGAATACGCCAATCGTCCTTTTCATTCCCCTCTTGGGCAATCACCTCTGCCAAGGTTTGCTGACCATTATAACCACAATGGCTTGCAATCAATGGGATTACATCCCCCTTCTGCATACACGGGCGAATCAACTGCTCGTATAATTCCTTGCGCCCAAGCGGACTCATGTGTTTGAGGTCTATCAAAATACGATGTCCTTCTTCGGGTGCAGGATTGTTTTGCTCATCTACCGCCAACAACTTGCGAATCACCTTCCAGCCCATTGGGGTAAACCCAGCCCCCATACCGTCCGTTTGTTGGAGCAGTATACTCGCCATATCGGGCAAACTGTGTGCATGACCACAAAGATGATTGTTAAAATGATGCGAATAAGTGATAAAAAACAAGGGATATTCCCAATTTTTTTTGATATAATCTACCCGCGACAATACTGTTTCCTCTGTCTCGCGCTCTGCCCCAAACACATGCGCCCCCTCTATAGACAAAGCCATCAACATCACCGCTTCATTTTGTTGGGCTATAGCCTCCGCCTCTTTTCTATTTCTAGGAATTTGATACATGCCTTCTGCATGATAATAATCAGGAAAACGTGTTCTACGACGTTCATTATTTTCTGCCAATCGGCGTGCCACCCCCAAGGTAAAGACCTCATTCTTGGTTTTTATGCCCGATTTGCTGCTGATAAAATCGTACTCCTCTTGCAAAAACTGCCAATAATCATACTCCTCCGAGCGTATATAATCAATCGTAGCCATCGGAATACGCATGACCAAATGCTGCATTAAGGTACGAATCGGCCCTTTGTGATGCGTTGCTATTTTTAATAATTTTTTCAAAAAAGAAAACTTACCCAAAACTGGCTCCGAAGAAGTCATAAAAAAACCACGCTCAATAGGATACAGCGAATTCCAAACCAAGCGTGAACCACCATTCCACAAAGCCACCAAATCCGATTGGCTATAGCCTGCCGCCCGATCCACATTTTTCAAGCGGCGCATATTGGTCGCCACCACCGTCCAAGGATGAAATTGGTCTTGGGCTTCCATTTTTTCGCGCTGGGGCAATAAACAAAGGTAAGAACGCATGTGTGCGTGGCAGTGCAAATCGGCAAACATCTGATTAGGGTTTTGATCGGTTAAGAATGGTTGTATCTACATTTTGTGTGGGGCGCAAAACGGCCAAGTAAGTTCTATATTTTTAGGGATTCCAACAAACTTTATTCAAAATTTTGTTGCTCATACCACACCTTGAACGGTACCACCAAATCCTCCTTAACAAAAAAATGATCGCCCGATACAATTTCGAGGGTCGCATTGGGGTATTTTTTCATAAACTGACGAGCATGGCGCACAGGCGTAATGCTATCTCTATCCCCATAAAAAAAATGAATGGGAATTTGGTATTGCTCCAATAATGCTCGGTGTTTTTTAGTTACCCGCATATCAAAATAATAGAGCGAAGCCCAGCTTCTGAGCAAGCGTTTTCTTCGAGCCACCGTATTCACTTGCTGCAACAACATCAAATAAAAATCACGCTCAAACAGCTTCAATTTGGCCACAGCATCCAAGATTTTCACAAAGCCCTCTGGCTCCTCAAATCGACGACGCACCCAGCGCCGTGCCGCCAAGGGCCACCAAATGCGACTGCCCGTAAATACATACTGAAAGCCCCCCGGTGAGAACAAGTACAAGCGTTGGATTTGGTGTGCCAGATGGGGCAAAATGCCCAGCAACACCCTCCCCCCCATGCTGTGTACCATAATACTGTATTGGCGCTGCCCTTGCTGCTGCATCAACAACTGCAGTATTTCGGCAATCTGCACATCATCATACAATTCAGCTTCCCAAACAGTGTCCCCATGAAAGGGCAAATCTAAGGACAAGATGGTGTAATCCTCCCACATAGGCTTTGTCACTTGCTCAAACAATTTGCCACGTCCTGCTATGCCATGCAAGCAAAAGAGCAGCTTTGGGCCTTGCCCATATTGTTCATAATGCAATTGATGTTGATGATAGTGAAGTAGTGGCACCTTTTTTTGTTTTTTTTTGTGAGAATGGGTGGGGCTATGATTTCACAAAGGTCATAAAATCTTTTAGAATCTTATTGGCAAATTCTTTGGCTTTTTCTTGATTGGGTTTTCCGTAGAACATTAAAATATTTTCTTCAAGAATAACATCTATATACCAAAACTCTTTATCTAAAGGAAAGCCTAACGCAAATTTAACCTTATAACCTTTGATCTTTTTGTCCCCTAACTTTTTAGAGAACAACTTCCAATTAATACTCAAAACATACCTTTCCACATTGATACCAAGTTCATTTTCGAGTAATGATTTAGATAATTCCTTTACATTACTAAATGTAATTTCATCATACTCTTTGAAACCTGTCTTTGGATTTATCTTAGGTACATCTATTATACAAACGGTAGCCGACCATTCCACAAACAAATCATTAATTCTTTTTAGTTTATCGAAAATTAATGCTAGACAAGGTATAACTTCTTCCTTTATCAATTTAGTGCGATTCGCCTCTCGCAAATAAACCAACTCCTCCTTCCCCTCCAATTCCATCCTAAACAACTCAAACGCCTTCTCCACATCATCCAATTCCTCAATAGATTCCCCTCTAGCCCCTTTGAGATACAACTCTAGGGAAGCCACCAACTGCTCGGCCACATACTGCACAAACGCCTCCACATTGCCCCCATCTGCCTGCCTCAATGCTCGGAAATAAGCCTCCTTTTCTCTGGTTTTGATAACAATAGGCGGAAAGCCTGCTCGCATCAAAATAAAATTCATCAGAATACGCGCCAAGCGGCCATTCCCATCATCAAAAGGGTGAATGGTAATAAATTTATAATGAAATAAACCTGCTAAAACCACAGGATTTTCTTGCTCCTTGTGGGCACGCAACCACTGAATGAGATCGTGCATTTTGGCAGGCGTTTCCTCCGCTGTTGCAAAATAAAAAATCTCGCCTGTAGCTGTTTCCACGTGGTTATTGGATAATTTGTATTCTCCAACTTTTACCTTTTTTCGGGTGGGTATGCCTTCTGGGCTAACAGCAGTATTGTAACTATCCTCTACCAAAATTACTTGGTGCAATTCTCGGATAAAGTTCTCTGTGATGGGGCGTTCTTCTTTGATAATGTCTTGCAAGGCCAAGATGGCTTCGTTATGCCCACGCAAATCTAGGTGATCCTTGAGGGGCTTGCCTGCTGCTGTGATGCCGTGCAAAAGAAAGCTTTTGGTTTCGCCAAAATTGAGGCTGTTCCCTTCTATAGCATTGGAGTGATAATTCCAATCCAGACGAAATTTTTGCTCTATACGTCCAAGGGTGGTGGCATCCAATGGGTGCAAAGCATCTATACTTTCTTTTAATGCTTGTATTTTTGATAATAATTCTTTCATAAACCTTTGCAATTAATGATCAGAAGACCCCAAATATTGGAACAAAGTATTCTTCCATTCCGCTTTCCCAATAATTTCTAACAATTTAACATTAATTTCCTCTTTTCGGGGACTCGCTTCGGGGAGCGCAATGCCATAATGAAAAGGCAAAAAGACATCGGGCAGCAATTTTAAGGCTTCTGGGGCTTCTTGGCGCATCAAATACTGCAAGATAGGCGCATCATACACCACAGCATCTACTTTGCGGGCTTCCAATGCCTGCACCGCTTCCTCAATATTAGCCGCCGCAAAATAGTTGATTTCTCTGCGCTCCAAATAGTTGGCACTGCTCGAACCTGATACCGTTGCCACTTTCACATTGTCCAAATCCTCTGGCCCCGAAATAGCCGTGGTCAACTGGTCGATGGTGAGGGCAGAAGTCACGGCTGCCGTAAAACCCGAGATAATCATAATCCCCGAAAACATCCATATAAAACCAATAATACGCCCCAAAAAGGTTACAGGAGCCTTGTCGCCATAGCCCACGGTAGTCATCGTTACTGCCGACCACCAAAAAGCTGCGCCAATGCCACTCCACCATTTGCCACCAAATTGCTCCTCATTGCCCTTGCGTTCTACCAACCACAACAAACCGCCTATCAGCAGCAATAAGCCAATCAGACCAATAACGACTTGAAAGAACTGAAATGAAAACAGCCGTTGTAACACATCTAAGAAATCCGTTTCTTCCTTGTAGGTCAAAATGCTCAAACCTGTGGTAAAATAAGGCAGTGAAAAATCAAACAATTCTTCTCGCTCCTTGCTGATGGTAATGGCTGCAATGCCCACATCTAATTTTTCTTCACTCACATTGGTTAACAATTCATCCAAGCTTTGTTCTACAAATTCATATTGATAATCTAGGGATGTTGCCAATTCTTTCCATAAGGTAATACTAATACCCGTCCATTCCCCCTCGGCATTTTTGGTCGAAAAAGGGGGGGCTTCCTTTACCCCCACACGTAGCTGTACGGGTTGGCTGGTATCACTGGTCGTTGGTGTTTGTGCAAAACAGTAGGTTGTTATTATCATGGTAAGAATAAGAACATACCATTTTAGGGAATTGCTGGTCATTTTGAACATTTGTTTATGCTAATTAGAATAAAGCACAAACTTACGGTTTCTTAGGCATTTTCACCAAATCTCAATGCTTATAGCCCAAAAATCCTTGCTTACCAACCTTTCCAGTGCATTTTGGTGTGGGGAATATCGTCTTCTAGGTATTTGGTGCCGCTGTCTACAAAGCCCAAATTCTCATAAAAACGCAACAAATAATCTTGGGCAGAAATAGTGATAGGCTGGTTGGGCCAGAGTTCCTGTACCACTTTTAGTGATTTTTTCATAATGGATTTGCCCAATCCCTGACCACGCAATTGGGGGCTGCTCACCACACGCCCAATAGACACCGCCTTGGGATAACTCACCCCCACCGGCACCAAGCGCACATAGGCAGCCAATATACCAGCATGGTAGCCTAATAGGTGATGACAAGCCAAATCTTTACCATCAAAATCCAGATAAGGGCAATTTTGTTCTACAATAAACACCTCTTGGCGCAATTGTCCAAAATCGTACAATTCTTTGAGTGTCAATTCGTCAAAGTGCTTGAGTCTCCATTCTAACTCTATAGCCATAAAAAACTGTATTTTTCAAAACATTAGGTTTTCCACAAACGCAAGAGTCCTGTTTCGGCAGCCAAAAAGAATAATACAGCTAAGAGGCAATACTTCCACAAAGGAGTGCCTTGGTTTTGGGTGCTAATGATTTCTGCAAAACTAGCACTGTTGTTGCCTTCAATAATATTTACTTGCTCCCCCACCAGATTAGCCAGTTCTTCTTGATCATAAAAGGCCAAATAGGATTCCTTGCGGTCATAATTGAAGCCGTATTTGTCTAAATTTTCTTCTTTTTTAAGGTACAAATCATAAAAACCAGCCGTTGTAATTTGATTGTTCAAACCTAAAACCACTCGGCTACCCATCACCCGTTGTTCGGGGATAAACTCGCCTCGGTTTCCACGCATCTTGTACACCATTTCGGCACCAGTCGCTCTATTATCCGTTTCCAGAACCTCATCACGCCCTATTACATAGCCCACTTTGCTATCGGCTGTAGCCGACAAGGCCATTTTGTACAACATCGGCACAAAAATTTCCCCATTTTGCACAAAATCCGAATAGTCCAAATCCAAAGGAGCCGCCGTGAGAAACAAATGCCCCTTGCCTATTCTGTATTTGCCTACAAAAGTGCCCCCATCACGATAACGCAAAATCACCTCCTCGCCCGAACTGGCACGCTTGGCCAATTTAAAATTGGCTTGACTCGTTGGCAACTTCAAATTATTTCTACGCTCCTCAAACACATCATTAAAAATAAATTCCTCAAAATTGATAAAAGAAACCTTGCGCTCTTGTCGCTCCAAGGGGCGGTAACTATTGGCATTAAACTGACGGGTAAGATTGCCATAATCGTCCAAATTGGCCGCTGGATGCGGAAAAACAACCACATTGCCACCATTTTCGGCATAACTGTACAATTCAGAAATCAAGCCAGAAGGAATGGCTTGCAGGCCGTCCAAAATGATTAAATCATAATTAGAAAACTCACTGTAGTTGAGCTGACCCGCACTTTGAGTAGTTGCTTTAAAATATTCATTGTCTCTAAAGGTAGCCGTAATAAAGCGATTGGCCGCTGCCCCATGCACTTGCAAAATATCAACTTGTTCATCCACATTAAAGGTAAAATAATAATCATTATCAAACTCAATGGGATAATCTGTAATGCTCAATTTGGCTTCGTACCAACCCGTCTTGAGCACCGGTATGTCTATGGTGTCATAAATAGAGGTTTCGGCTGGAATGGTGAGCGTGCCAACAGGGCGGGTTTGGTTGGCAATATTGAGGCTCATTCGTACATTGGGAATTTCTCGGTCGCTCCAGTTGCGTACCTTCACCACCATTGGATTGGGTTGGTTGAGGCTTTGGACGGGCGACTGAAACCAAGCAGAATCAATGGCTACATTTTGGCTTTGTACAGACTGCAAAGGCACCAAATTGAGCTGTACAGAAGTGTCTGTGTGTGGCTCTAAATCGGTGATGTTTTTTTGAAAATCCGAAACCATGTAGATTTCTTTGTTGCTGTTGTTGCCCCCTTGAATGGCTTGTTTTTGGCGAGCCAATACCTTGGACAAATCCCGTACTTTGTAGCTGATGCTGATTTCATTGAGTCGGGTGAGGGCATCTTCTTTGCTCAACAAACGCTGGTCACGGCCTTCAAAATCGGCTGTGAGCAACTGTATGCGATCATCTATGCTGTAGGCATTGATAATTTCCTCAATGCGTGTTCTAGCTTTTTCCAATAGGCGCACATCCTCACTTTCGGCTGCCATACTAAAGGAATTATCAAAAAAGATACTCACATCCTTGTTGCCTGCCTTGACTGCGCCGTTCTTGCTAGGAATATAGGGCATAGCAAAGGCCAATACCAAAAACACCACTGCCAGTATACGCGCCAACAACACCAACAAATGCTTTACTTTGGAACGTGCTGATGTTTGTTCTTTGACTTCCTTTAGGAATTGAACATTGGTAAAATAAACGGTTTTGAAGCGTCTGAAGTGGAATAAATGGATAATAATGGGAATAGCAATAGCTAGTAATGCCCACAAAAACCAAGGATATACAAAACTCATGTAGTTGTATTAATTAAGCGAGACAGTGAATGCTCGGGATTTTGATGAAGAACAGAATATTTGGTAGTTGTTCAAAATTAGGTACTTGAAAAATACTCAAGTTACAGATTTAAACAACAAAATACAGCAGAATTGTTAGCTGACCAACCTTGTGTAATCCTTTTAAGAATTATTTAAATTGGATTAGTAAATTCCCATGTATTCTCTTAAAATCATACAAGCACTCATTTGGTCGATCAATCCTTTGTCTTGTCTATCTTTTCGTTTTTTGACCGTTTTGCGAATGACTTCCTCGGCCATAACAGAGGTGTAGGCTTCATCTTGTCGCTCAATACTGATTTGTGGATGTGCTTTTTGGAATCGCTTGATAAAACCCTTGATATGGGGTTCGAGTGGCGTGGGGCTTCCATCTTTGTGGGTAGGTTGGCCTACAATAAGACAGCTTACCTCCTCTTGTTGCAGGTAATTTGCCAAGTAATCCATCAATTCCATAGTGGCGACCGTTTCGAGTGGCGTGGCAATAATTTGCAAGGGGTCGGACACAGCCAACCCCACGCGTTTTATACCATAATCTACCGCCATTAATCTAGCCATGTAGTTGCACTTAAATTAAGCTGGAAGTAAATTCATACATCAATAAGAATACGGCTGCTCCAGCAAAGAACCCTACCAAAGCCAGCCAAGCAATTTTCTTGACATACCACATAAAGTCAATTTTTTCTAGCCCCATTGCAGCTACACCAGCGGCAGAACCAATAATCAACATAGAACCTCCTGTTCCGGCCGAGTACGCCAAGAAATGCCACAATTTGCCATCGGCTGGTATGTCGTACATTCCCATTGCAGCGGCTACCAAAGGCACATTATCAATCAATGCAGAACCTAGCCCCAATACCATAATTACAATATCTTGGTTGGGAATACTTTCTTGCATCACATCTGCCAGTGCTTTTAGCGTACCCATTGATTCTAATGCCGCTACGGCCAATAAGATTCCTAGGAAAAATAAGATACTGGACATTTCAATGCGGGATAAGGCATTGTGAGCAGAATAATGGTGTTTGTCCTCAAAATCTTCCTCATCGGGGTGTAAGTATTCAGAGATTAGCCATACCATTCCAAGAGACAACATCATACCAACATAAGGAGGCAAGTGTGTGGCTACTTTAAAAATAGGAACAAAAATAAGCCCTGATAAACCAGCAACCAACATCACGGTTGCACCTCTCACCTTAGTTTCTTCTTTTTCAGATACCACTGTATCTTCTGGAATTGTAATATTTCCCTTCATGTACGACATTCTGGTCATTACAAAAGTAGGCAATATTGCACAAACAATAGAAGGTATTAAGATATTCACAACCAAGCCCATTGTACTTACTTTGTCATTGATCCACAACATGGTGGTGGTAACATCGCCAATAGGCGACCAAGCCCCTCCTGCATTGGCAGCAATAACCGCCAAACCTATAAAATAAATACGTTCTTCCTTGACCGGCACTAGTTTACGCAACAAGGACACCAATACAATCGTACAAGCCAAGTTATCCAATGTGGCTGATAAGAAGAAGGCCAAGGGAGTAATCAACCAAAGCATGGTTGATTTTTTGGTGGTTTGAATACGATCAGTAATAGCAGAAAAACCTTTGTGCAGGTCTATTAGCTCTACAATGGTCATAGCTCCAATGAGAAAAATTAGAATTTCTGCTGTTTTACCAATGTGGTGCAACAAAATTGGGTCTAGCATGTGCTTGTAGTAATCATGCTCCTCGCCCGGTGCTGGGTGCAGCGTATGTCCTACAGGTAGTTCAATATGCCCCAAGGAAATCAATGCCCAACAAACGGCTGCCATTATAAGGGCAGGTACTGTCTTGTCTAATTTGAGGGGATGTTCAAACACAATGGCCAAATAACCAATAATAAAGGTAAGAATGACTGCTGTTGTCATGTGATAGGAATGTTAAATTGAGTGAAATGGATGACTCGTTTTGTTCTAATATTGATAATGTGCTATTGTCACACTGAATGCTAAAATTACACAAATTGACGGGTTTAGCAAATTACTATCTTAATTTTTTAGATTGTATTAAGTATTGTTGATTTTCCCTATATCAAGGAATCTACAACCAATACCCAACACCTAAAAACACCCACTTCTAATAGAAGCAGGTGCTATATTTTCAAAATACATAAAACAATAGGTGATATTGCTTTACTTAAAATAAGCATCTGTTAGTGTTTGGCGGGTCACTTTGGTAACCGTTGTTTTACACAATAATTTGCCTGATTTGTGTTTGACGGTACTATTGAGCGGAAAACCTGACTTGCCAGAGGCAGCCAAAGCACACCAACCATGATGGGATTTAAAAAATTCCTTGTATTTGGACAAATTAATGGGAATGTCTGTGGTCACCTCTACCAGAGCCACCACTTCATTGGTCGAGACTTGGAGCTGTTCTACCGCCTTAAAATGTGGGCTGCCACCTCTCCCCTTACCACTCAAGGTAGCCCCTTCTATCGAAAAATCAGTGGGGCTGCCTATATCACTCAATGGAATGAGTGTTTTGTGTTCTCCTGTAACCATTAACATAGAATTGGAAGCTAATTGTGGCACAAAACGCATCTGTTCTTGACTCGTACTTTTCATTTCATAAGCAATCTTATCACCTTTGATATACCAAATCAGCTCGTATTCTACACCATCTCCTGTTATTTGATGTGTTTCAATAATTCCTTCAAATGATTGGGCATTGAGACTTGCACATAACAATACAAGCCAATAAAATAGTACATATCTTATCATGCTGTGAAATTGTGTTTAGAAATTGTTAAATGGATAATAATTCGTTTGCCACATAAGCAATCAAAGAATTTGCCAACTCAAAGCCTGCTTCCCCTATTATAAAGAATGTTTAATAATAGGGGGTGTTTTTACAAAGAATAGTCTTTTACTGACAATATTCTGAAAAATCAAGACAAAACTCTTGGATAGCCATCACTACAACCTTCTTCCTTAATTTCCAACCACTCCCTTAACATTGGTGGTTTGATAATTGCCATCAATGATTCCAATTACAGTATTACCATTGTGCTTAATGGCATTGCCTGCCGCTCCTCCTGCTGGAAAAACACTAATTGGTGGATTGGGGAAATTTTGATTGATGAGTGTTACGGTGCCCACAATAGGTATCTGAACCGTTACTCTCAAATTAAAGAAAAGGCTTCCGGCTTGGCCGGGCAAGCCATAATCGCCCCCATTACCACCAAAAACAGCAGGCGTAATGGTCGCTTGTGCAAATACAATAGAGAAGCTGATGGGCGTAGTCAATACGCCGCCCACTCCCGGTTGCGCCAAAAATCCGCCTGTAGCATCGGTTCCGGGTTCATAAAACCCAAAGCCACCAGATAGATTGCCGCCTTCGCCTAGTTGGGCACCACCACCACCACCAGCACCTAAGCCAAGATTGATGGTTGTTCCAATAGGATTGGGAATATTGATGCTAACCAAAAAGCCTACCGAGCCGCCACCACCGCCGCCGCCATAAATACGGCCTGTATTAATGAGGTGTGTATGAGTTGTAAATTCCATAGCAGTAGTACCGTCACCGCCTTCGCCCCCTTGTCCACTAAGGCCCGCACCTACGCCCCCATAGCCGCCTGTAGCAAAGAGAAAGCCTTGGTTTTGGATGCCTACACGAGATTGTGGATGCAGGTTGCCAGAGGTATAAACAGGTGCTCCAGAAGTATCATTCGTCATATTTAGCCCCGGTGGCACTCGCAAGACCACACAAATAGGCGTAGAAGTAGGCAAGTTATTAATAGCCTGCAAATCATAATTGACTGTAGGGGCCAACAAATCAATCTCAATACAAGGATCAACCGTTATAACATACACTTGGCTTTTGATTTCGCCATCACAGGCTGCTTGCACCACAATAGGATAAGTACCGGCAGGGGCAAAAATATCGGCATTTACTTTGAGTTGTACGGTATCTGTTCCTTGCACTACAGGCTGGTCAATTTGTACTTGTATGCCTGCTGGCAAATTGGCAATTACATAAATACCGACAGAGGAAGTGCCATTGGTTTGGTTGACAAACAAACGAGTAGAATCGCTGTTGGAAAGGATTCTATCAATAGTGCCATTTTGTTGTTCTATCGTAAAATCAAACAAACAGGCATCACAATCCTCTTGCCATACGGGCAACCAACAACGCCCTGTATAATATTGTAAAGTACTATCTTGAGTATTAAAAATGGTTAGTCCCTCTTTGGGTTGGTTAATATTGTCTCGTTGGGCAGTGGTCATGCGAGGGGGCAAGAATCCTCTATCCGTAGATTCTAGATGTAAAATAGCAGAGCTATCGGGCTGTAAAATGTTGATTCCTACTTGTGCTTCTGTTTGCCCTATTGCAACAAATATCAAGATCAAAAGCCAAAGATGGTGTTGAATTCTTCTCATAAAACCTTATAAACTATTCTAATACTATAGAAATGATTCACTCTATTTTAGTGGGTGTTGAGCTTCAATATATAGTTATTGTACAAGAATTAGGCAGATTTGTAAAAGAAAATTAGGTAGTTGCGGTAGGTAAAATTCTTTTTTTAGCTTTGTGTATTGTATTCTTTAATCGGATTTATCTTTATCCTTGATTTATATTATGAACAAAAAAGACTTTGGTTTAGGTTTACTAACAGGTTTTTTCCTATCCTTGCTGCTTTCCTTCTTTTTACTCGATTATTATGTCAATCAAAAAATAGAGGCCAGCAAAACAGAGGCACAACAGCACTATGAGGCGGTCAAAGAGCAATTGGAAACGAAGTACCAACAGGAAATTGCTGAACTAAAACAATATATCCAAAACAAGGCTGCTGAAAAAAGCAAAACACTGATGGATAAGGCTACGGGCAAGGTCAAGGAGTATTGGAACAAGGAGGAAGTGGAACAGGATAGTGCAGCTACCCAATCAGCAACTATGAATTAATAAACAAGCTCAAAACAAGTAATTATGTCCATGTGGGAAATTGAGGCATTAATAGAAAATACCATCCATTTGATTGACAAATGTGATGCCTCTGCAAGCCAAAAACGTCATTTGATTTGGAATGCCTATCATTTGCAAGGCCATTTTGATTGTAGTTTTACGCATTTTAGGGTAATAGATATTTTGCTTAAGTATAACTATGTGCAGCAATACACTATAGAAAAATTTCCACTAGCCCCAAAACATCCTAATTTTTTCAAGGAATTGCCCAATAAAAACTTTGAATGGATTTATAAAAATCCAACTCAACAATGGTCAAAAGATAATCCAGCTATTGCCTATTGGGATCAAAAATACCATTGCATATTTGTGGATTTTGGTTCTGAATATTATACCAATTATACAGATGAAAGCACCCAAGAATTGGCCCCTCTGGCCTTTGGGCTATGGGTTATTCAAGAGGGCAGCAGACAGCAAGAAAAATCCATTGTATATGACTGGACAGCCTTTATGATTTTTTATCTTTTGGCTTACTTCCCTCCTACACAAACCCTTGAACAACTTCAAGAAGCTTATTTTGATGATATTAAGCAGGCTTTTCAGCAGTTTGATTATACCAATTATGAAGCCTTGCACAGAGGGTTGAATTTGGATATAGGGGAGAATGTGGAATGGTTTACAGATATTCAGTTGGGATTTCTTAACTTTATTACACAAATAAAATAACTAAAACACCTAAAATAAAATCGATGCAAGCCACTACCATTGATGAAGTCATCCAGTACCTAGATCAAATTATTGAAGATGCCAAACAAAACAACAGCCCATTGGGCTATTTTGCGGCGCTATACAGAAAAGTAACCATTAGTGTAAAAGAGGGCATTGAGCAAGGAGAATTTGAAAACGGCCCCAGAATGGAACGCTTTGATGTCATTTTTGCCAATCGTTATTTGGAAGCCTATACCCAATTTCAAAACCAAGAAAAACCTACTCAATCGTGGCAAATTGCCTTTGATAAAACCAAGGATTATTGGCCGATTGTGCTGCAACACCTGCTTTGGGGTATGAATGCACACATCAACTTAGACTTGGGCATTGCTGCCGCCGAGGTGGCCGAAGGTGCGCCAATAGAAGACTTAAAAAATGATTTTAATAAAATCAATACGGTCTTGGCGAGCTTGGTAGAAGAAGTGGAAGAGGAATTATCGGATATTTGGCCCACGCTCAAAGCCATCTTAAAGCTTTCGGGCAAGATTGATGACTTTTTTGTAAACTTTAGCATGTCCAAAGCGCGTGATGGTGCTTGGAAGTTTGCCACGGAACTCTACCATACCCCCAAGGAGGATTGGGCAGCCAAAATTTTGGAACGGGATGCCAAGATTGCCAAAATTGCTAATTTAATCTATCCACCCGGCTTAATTTCTCGCTTTATTTTTAGATTGATACGAGTCGGCGAAAAAGGAACGGTGAAGGAAAAAATCACCATTCTGGAATAAGTGTTCTATTACCAGCACAGTTCAATTCCTGTCACATATTTAGAATTTTTAGTGCTTTTGTATGGAAAAAATTGCGTGATGCGATCGGCTTCATGTTCTATTTCCTGTTCATACTTTACTTCTAAGATATGCACATTGTGATCGTGGTGCTGGTGTCGCCTAAACTGCCGAGTAGTACGCATAGAGGCATAACGCAAATCCCAATCGAGCGTGATTCTAAATTTTTGGTCTTTGGTGCTAAAATAAGCTCGTTTGTACGAGTTTTGGAGGGCGGGTTGGAGCAAGGCGTAGGTGCCGCTTTTTTGGTTGACTTCTTGTGTCAATAGCCGCAAATTATCAAAGGTAAATGGAGCTACTTGGCAGATGGTTTTGGTGCCTACATTATTGCGGCGGTGCTTGATTTCGAGCTGTGGATGGTGAATTTCTAGTGGATTCCAGCCATACCAACGCACTCTGTACTTGTCACGATGGGCCAAGCCCATTACGTTTTCTTTGTAGGTGGTAAGGCTTGGGGTATCAAAATAGATGTTGTTGATTTGGCGGTCGGGATACAGCTTAGAAAGCCCAGCAGGGTGCATCAATAGGTTTTGCAAAATCACATTGATGTGTACGCCCTCTATTCTATATTTTCGCTCATAACGCATACTTATATAATCAAGTCAGGTTGGTCTATTATAGAAATAACCGTCTGCTCCGAAAGCCCTGTTACAGCATCTTTGGCCGCTTGCACCTTCTCTATAGAAGCTACCTTGCAAATAAAACTCAAATCCAAACCCTTGTTGGGCAAGGTGTCCATCCGCTTTAGCTCCACCTCTCTAAACGAGGCTTGCAAGGCTTCATTGATGGGCAAAATAGAACCCAAATCGGTGGTTATATTAACATAATAACGATCTTCTTTTTTGAAGGCCCCATCATTGGCAATTTGTTTGCTCAAGTATAAAAACAACAAAATAAACAGCACTACAATAATAGCAATCAATGGTTGATCGGCTCCTGTAGCCAAGCCAATAGCAATCGTCAAAAACAAATAGGTCAGTTCTTCGGGGTCTTTGATGGCTGCCCTAAAACGCACAATAGACAAGGCGCCTACCAAACCCAAGGATAGTGCCACCGAGGGTTTTACAATTATCATAATAGACATGGTAGTCAGGGCCAAAGGCACAAAATTGGCCGCAAAACGCGCTCTATTAGACACGGCATTGCCATAACGAATATAAAATGACGCTACCCCCAAAGATAAGAGTGTACACACAATTAGATCTATAACAAAACTAAGTGGATTGATTAGGTCTTTGAGATTGTAATAATAATCCGCTACGTGCGAAAAAAGCTGTGAAAAAAAATCTTGCATGAATAAGAAGATCGTAGTTTGGTGGTGGCTTTTGCCTACTTATAATAATAACAAGCTGCAAAACTAGTAAAAATCTACAGACTATGCCCTGTTTTAGGATGGTTTCATGTGTACATCCATTTGTGGAAACGGAATACTGACCCCTTCCCTATCAAATGCTTTTTTGATGTGCTCCTGCATAAAATAAAATGCCTCCCAGTAATCTGTGCCATTGGCCCAAACCCACACCGCCAAATCCACAGAGCTGTTATTTAGTTTTTCTACCAGTACTTGGTGTTTCTGCTCTTTATTCTCTACCAAAAAAGGACAACTCTTAATCACCTGCCAAACAACTTCCCGTGCTTTGTCAATATCATCATTATAACTAATACCAAAAATTAAATCCAGTCGGATAACCCCTGCCCCTGTGATATTTTCTACAATTTCGCTGGTAAGGGTAGAATTGGGAATAATAATAATACGATGATGTATAGTTTTGAGAATGGTATTAAAAATCTGAATCTCTTGTACTATTCCAATATCATCTCCTATACGAATCATATCGCCCGTACGAAAAGGCTTAAAAAACAAAATCAGAATACCACTGGCAAAATTGCTCAAAGAGCCCTGCAAGGCCAAGCCCACTGCAAAACTCGCAGCCGCCAACATGGCTACCACAGAGGTTGTTTTGATGCCTAATAAATCTACGGCACTAATGGTTACTACCATTTTGAGCAGCAAGCCCAATAAGGTAATGATGAAGGGGCGCAAATCTTCATCAAAGCTATTGTGTCGCATAAGCTTATCGAGCAAAACCATACTCTTATTAATAAGCTTAAAACCAAAATAAAACACAACAAATGCCAACAATATCTTGGGCGCATAACCTACAATCATGGCCCCAGCATCTGTCCAAATTTTAGAAGCATCTATATCAAACATCATCTACTACAATTCATTTAAACAATAAATTAATCCAATTCTATCTCCGCTTGCTCTGCCGCCTTTTTGTTGCGTAAATAATCCCGCACAAACTTTTGTCCAACCACCAATAAGAAGGCTAAAAATGCCCCCAACAAACCACCTGCAACCATGTGCAAAAATGGGCTTGGCGTAACCTTGGGTAATGGATACAAGGGCGGATCCAGAGCCGAAATAGCGGGCGTTTCGGCCTGCTCGTCATACGCTACCTGTGCGGCATCTCTAGAGGCCACTGCCTTAAAATACGACTGGGTGGCCCGTTTGAGGTCTGTTGACAAAAACTGGGTTTCGATCAAGGTATTGTTGCGTCCGCTGGCCTCCGCAGCATGGGTGTTTACATAAGTAATATAAGCCGCTTCGGCATTATTAAGCTGTTGTTTGAGCTGCTTTGCTCGGTCTTTGGCCATTTCCAAAAAACGTCTTTTTTGCTCCAAGGACTCTTGGCTATAAAACCGATCCAAGGCTCTGTAAATGGCGTGTACCAATTCATAAGAAAAATCCTCTGAGGTGGAAACCACCTTCATGTGCATCATTCCCCCCGGAGAAGCCTCAATAGTCAGGTGATTTCTAACAATTAAGTTGTGTACATATTTGAGCAAGTAATTGGCACGGCGAGCATGAGGGTCGATAGAATCGGTCTTGAAATAAAAACGCTCCTTGGGGGTTGCTCCTTCTTCGGGCTCTTTGTAATAAAACAAATTGAGATAGTGATTGATCAACAAATCCTCTACGATGGTATCTTTTTGCCGCATTGCCACACTATCAAACAATACCCGACTCATGATTTGACGGGTCAAGACCAATTCTCGCAGTCGCTTAAAGTTTACATTGCCCTCGGCTAAACCACCACCAGAACCGCCAAATAAACTCGCAATGTTCTGTTGCTTTTCGGTTGCAATTTTATTAACCGTAAAGGAATAGGGGGCTGTGTAAGTGGTGGGCGATTCCAGTTTTCGGTTACGCATATAACTACCCAACAAAAAAGCACAAATAGCAATTAGCCAAGAGAATTTGAGTACCTCTATGCTGTAATCTTTGACAATAGCCAATATAGCTTGCATGTCAAAAGACTCCTCTGCTCCGCCCTCCTTATTGCTTGGATTTTCCATATTACTGTTAGGGATTTTGACGACTCAAGGTATTAATCAACACATAAAGCGATAAACCAGACACAGCCAATGCCATGGTATCGGTAACTATCTTGTACCAATTGACAGGCTGCTTAGGCGCTTTGATTTTCTTCTCTCTAGCGCCTACATACACCATTGCTCCTTTTTCTACCTTCGGGAATACCTTGAAAAAGAGAAAATGCCGTGTTTTCTTGACCATTCCATTGGCATAACGCACATAAACCAGTCGCTGGCGGCCTCCTAGCTTGCGATCAATTCCTGCCCCGTATTCCTTGACATAAAAATTGGCGCGCTTGGACTCGTGAAAGGGTACATTGACCTTGAGCGGATTGGCAATTTGTTCTTTGTACTCTTCCAATAAAATTTCTTTGCGCTCTAGCTCCGTGGTAGCCCGTTGTAGTTCTAAATCCAATTCCTTGTTCGCAATTTCAAATTCCTCTTTTATAGCAGGGTGATTGACATAGCCCGCAATAGAAACCAAATCCTTGAGTTTGGGAATAATGATTTCATCGTTTGCACGCAAAACATAATTATAACGGGAGTCCTTGCCTTCTTTTTTTAGAATTTCTAAATCCAACAAAACCAAACCATCTCCTTTACGCATCAGCTTGGCACCTTTGAGAAAGGCAATTTCTGTCCAGCCGCCTGCCCGATCTATCACATCCATAACCCGCTCCTCATCATTGGCTAGAGTATAAATTCCCGGCCAAGTAATTTCGCCCCGAACAGTCACATTCTTGGGTGCTTCAAACTCCTTGGAACTGCGTACAAATATTTGGTCATAAGGCTGCAAAATAAAGGTAGAATCCCCAACGACTTTTAACCCCTCTTCAATACTGCCAATCTCTAAGCGTTCAAAATTCACTCTGGTTTTATTACCATTGGCATCCAAAACCAACCTCGAAATTTCAATATAGCTATTGGAAGCTTCTCGCTTGAGTCCATTGGCCATATACAGTACATCGGCTAGGGTCAGATTATCACTAAACTCAAAATCCCCCCCTTTACGCACCGCTCCGTATACCTTTACTTGGTATTTATCAATAAAATCCGACTTGTATTTGACTTCAATTTCATCAAAAGGGCGCAAGGTTA
>CAYULH010000071.1:0-22402 GCA_964445645.1 uncultured Aureispira sp.
TCTGAATAAAAATCTTCCATTTTTTAACTTATAATTAATTTTGTCCACCTACTTATAGACAAATCTTTGGATTCTAATGTTTTGCGTAGTAGTGGAAATTTTTTATTTCCCTTACTGTCATTGCCATCTATAATTTGATTAACTAACCCGTCACTAAAACCATTTTGCCAAGAATCAAATTTTTGTAATGAACCAGATGAGGTACTTAAGTTTCCTTTTGATCCTCCCATAATTGAGAACATATTGTGATATTCTTTACCTCCATTCCCTTGTGCAAATCCAGACTCGTGTACTCCCAGAGCAAGTAAAAATGAACTTGCTTCTTTTGAAAAGCCTTCTTCGACGACAGCTTGTAGAAATATTTTTATTCCAATATCTTCAAAGAAAAATTCTACCTCTGCTGGTTGTTTGCGTTCAATAGTTCCATCTTCATATTCAAATTTATAATACCCATCTGATCCTTTTTCTTTATAAGTGATAAGAATACCATTTAAAATACGTCCTTGTTTAAAAGATTCCCTAATATCTGTTGGATTATTGTTAGGGGAATAACTTTCATGTTTTTGCTTAATGGAAGACATGGTTTCATACGTGCTATCATTATTTTTCATCTGTTGAATTATATAGGATAACTCACGTGCCAAATATTTTTCTTGTTCAGGGGCAACGTAAATATCGAGTCCATTTGTGTAAGCAGGCACTCCCTTTTCAGTAGGCTTGTCAGAATTATAATGTACTCTCACTTCATCTAAAGAAAGTTCTGAAAAATGTTCTACAGCAGCTTTTAGGCGATCGGGAATTTCTGTGTTATTAACTTTTTGCTTAGGGGCTCTTTGTTTTGCTTTTTCTTTTGCACTTGCTTTTATTGATGCTCCTTCTTTTGCTTGAGAACTGGTATTGGCCATTTCCTGTAAGGCTCGACCTAGTTGTGCTTCAGGGCGATTATCTTCTACTGTTTGTTGTGAAGAAACATAATCTTCTGTTTGGAGAGATTGGTCTATAGTTTCTTGATGTTGTTCAAATTGTTTGGGCATGATTATAAGAATAGCAAAGTGATTGAATTAGATTTATAGTTTAATATAATAAAAAAATAAAAAAAACATGAATTTTATATGAGGGTAAAATCTAGATTTCTCAATATATTTTAAATAGCTTTTTATTTTGAAATAATTGTAAAGTGTTGTTTGTCTATGCTATAGAGCAATCATTTGTGACGAAAAGCAACTACTTAAACGGTATAACTTAGAAGAAAATAGTAGTTGGAGATAAGTATTATTGTATTAGAAAGTGAGTAGATTTTGGACTATATTTCCCTGACCTTCTGTAACTTTATTGAATTAATAAGGGCGACAGCCTGAAACTGCAACTTGAATTGATTATGAAAAACAGTTTACTCCTCTTGAGCTTTCTCGCTTTTAGCCTCCTCTCAAAAGCACAATCGTCGTCTATTTACTTGCAAAACAATACGGCACTAGATTTAGAAATTTGGGCCGAGCAGACAGGCACACACATTATGTCTTCGGGCGAATGGGATTTGAAGGCGACTGCTATGTATCCGTGGGAGATGAAAAAAGAAATATTGGAAACCAACAGAAACACAGGGATACACAACAATGAAACCTTCTTTTTTAATGTTTTTGTCGCCCATCAAACCGATACCTTTAGAATGCAGCTTCGGTTGCGAGGGCAGTTTGTAGGGAGTGCTATGGATTTTTCGATAGCAGGGGATGGCTTTGACCAGACTTGGCATGATGGGAGTGGTGCTCGTGAAGAAAGTTTTACCTTTGGTGGGGTGCCGGTACGGCTCAAGTATCAAGCAGACGGAACGGATGCCTTTTGGAATAGAGATATTGTTTTTGCCGTGCATGATACTAGACCGAACTATACCATAGATTCTACCGATTTTTATAATCCCAATATCATTAATGTACTTTCTTATAATGTACAATTTTTGCCTTTTGGTGTGTCTGGCTTGCCCAATGCTAGTGAACGGGCGGACGAAGCACCTAAATACCTATCACCTTGGCAGGATGTGGTGATTGTGCAAGAAGTGTTTGATGATGATGCCCGCAACAATCACCTGATTCCAGCCATGACAACAGCAGGGTTTCAGTACCGCACAGATATTCTAAATGATGGGCAATTTCCAACGTGGAACGGTGGGGTAATGATTTTTAGTAAGTGGCCGATAGAGCTAGAGGATGAATATGACTATAGAAGTTGTGATAACAATGCTGGCGACTGTTTGGCGGCCAAGGGCGTGCTTTATGCTAGAGTTAATAAGCTGGGTAAGAAATACCATATTTTTGGCACTCATGTAGAAGCGGGGGGACAACCCAATGATGTAGCCATTAAGAAAGAACAATTTGGCGAACAACGAGATTTTATTATCCAACAACAAATTCCTGCTGATGAGGCGGTTATATTGGGGGGAGATATGAATACAGATGCCAATAGTGTCCAATATCCAGATTTGATCGACTCGCTTAATCCAATTATACCAGAGCACAGAGGTTTTCATGCCTCTACGGCTGTTGATCGCGATACCCTTAATATTATCGATCATGTTTGGGGCATTCGTACACACCTTATTCCGACCGAAGCGGAGACAAAAGTCTGGATTCTCAGAGGTATAGACGGCCAATTGTGGGATATTTTTGACCCTAGCGATCACTTGCCTGTCAATGGGCGTTTTGTGTATCCTGATGTAGATACCCCCATCGTACAAATGCCTAATTTATGCCCCGCAGATAGTTTGGAATTGAGCATCTCAGTAGATGCTAACTTTGACATACAATGGTACAAAAACGACACGCTAATAGTAGGCGCTATTGATACTTCTTTGATTATAATAGGCGCTTCTGTAGCTGATACAGGTAGTTATACCTGTGTCGTGACCTATCAGTTTATTGTACCCGATACGTCTTATTTGGCGCATCCCAATTGGCCCGATACCGCCACACAACAATTTGAATTTTCGGTTGCTGCTATCACGTTTACAGAGCTAGATATGAATCCAATAATTACCCAGCAGGGAGATACCTTATATTCGAGTAGTCCTATGGGTAATCAATGGTATTGGAATGGTCAGGCCATTGCAGGGGCAACGGATTCTGTTTATGTTGTTACTCAGAATGGAGATTATAGTGTTTTGGTAACGGAAGGCAGCTGTACTTCAGATACATCTAATATTGCTAATTATACAAGTATTAATATACAGCAATTGGATGATACACAGCTTACTGTATTGGTTTATCCCAACCCAACAGAAGGCCAATTGTACATAGAACATGAATTGGAACAGGTGCAAATCCAAGTATTAAACCTCCATGGCCAATGCTTGCAACGCTTGGAGTCTCAAGAAGCCTTGATAAAATTGGATTTGAGCCACTATCCCAAAGGTGTTTATTTTATGCAATTGACCGACAATAAGAACAGTCAAACTATGAAAATTATATTGAGATAATGTGAGTCGCTCATTGGAGTGGCTCATTTTTTTTCATTCAAATGAAAATCAAGAAGACTCAAAACATGTCCTACAATTTGTACCTTTGCTGTATAAATTATTCAATCAAGAGCAATGAGCAAATTAGAAGAATTCAAAAAGAAAAAAGCAGCCCAATTGCGTGCGGCTAATGAGCAATTTTTAAGCAATTTTACTCTAAAACAAGGCGTGGTGGCCTTGGGCAATGGCTTGGCTTATGAAGTCATCGAGGAAGGCCACGGCAAGGTGCATCCTTCTGTCAAGGACTGGATTACGATACATTATGAAGGCCAATTGACCAATGGAAAGGTGTTTGATAGTTCGTTGGGCAAGAGCAAGCCGCCTACTTTTAAGCTCAATAACTTGATTGAGGCTTGGCAGCGTGTAGTGCCCTTGATGGTGGCAGGCGATAAATGGCGCATAGTAGTGCCGCCTGCAATGGGCTATGGCGAACGCCCTAGCGGCAATATTCCCGGCAATTCTATTTTGATTTTTGAAATAGAATTGATTAGTATTGGACGTTAAAAAATAAATATAGAAATAATTAAACAATTGATGTGTTTTTTTGTTAAATAAATAAAACCATTATTGGCTAATTAAAAAACTAAGCTGCTTTTTGAGCTATTTTTTGTTGAATGGGATAACAAAAACTAGATACTAAAGCAGTATAATAACTATATACATGAAACACTTAACTATACTACTAATATACATAGGGCTTTTGTTGGCAATGACAACCAATGCCCAAATTCATCACGAACACCAGTTTGCTCACAGTTATGGTGTAATGGCAGGGTATGAGTTTGAAAAAAATCAAATTCCTTATGATAAAGTACCTAAAGCGTCTTTAGCCCTTGGCATTAAGGATAGAGTACAAGGGCTTGGAAAAATGACAGATGTTCGAGCGGCCGATATAGTACAAACATTAGAAAAGAGAACAAATAGCGTTCAGAATCAGAATACAACGACTTATAATAACGCAACTACTGATTTTGCGAGTGTAGGTTATGCTTATGGGATTCTTATTGGGGCAAATTGGAAGACTTATGGCATACGTATGAGCCAATCGAACCTCAATGCTTTTTTGGGGGGGGTGGAGTCGGTATTTGAGGATAAAGCCAATGCAATGAGCAAGGAAGCTGCACAAACGATGGTCTTGGAACAATATAAATTCTTACAAGAAGAGAAAAAAACAGCAAAACTGCGTAAAAACAAAGCTTTTTGGGAACACAATAAGGCTAGAGCAGGCGTTTTGACCTTAGATAATGGAATACAATACGAAATTTTGAGGGATGCACAAGGTGCGCCAATCGGTCAAACCGACCAACGTTTGCGAATTAAGTATATCGGAAAATTAACCGATGGAACGGTGTTCGATGATGCTTCGAATGCGCCTATTGTGGTGACACTGAATAGCATTCTGTCGGGGTGGAAGCATGTCCTGCCTTTGATGCGTGAAAATCAGACCATCAAAGCCTATATTCCACCTAGTTTGGGCTATGGCGAGCAGGCCAGAGGCGAGGTGCCTGCCAATTCTATTTTGGTGTATGAAATCACCCTAATAGAACTATTGGATTAAAATAATGGTAGGATGTTGGACGGTAGAGACAAGGCATGTATGGACGGTAGAGACAAGGCATGCCTTGTCTCTACGTCCATACATCTGTTATCTATTTCTATTTAAAAGCGTTAAGCCCAGTAACATCCATACCAGTAATCAACAAGTGAATATCGTGCGTACCCTCATACGTGAGAACGGTTTCCAAGTTCATCATGTGGCGCATGCAAGGATATTCATTGGTAATGCCCATTCCACCATGAATTTGGCGGGCTTCTCTAGCAATTTCCAAGGCCATGTGTACATTGTTTCGTTTGGCCATAGAAACCTGTGCAGGCGTAGCCTTGCCAGCATCAAACAACGTACCCAAACGCCAAGCCAACAATTGTGCTTTGGTAATTTCGGTAATCATTTCGGCCAATTTCTTTTGGGTCAACTGAAAGCCAGCAATAGGCTTACCAAATTGCTCCCGCTCCAAGGAGTAACGCAAGGCAGAATCGTAGCAGTCCAATGCGGCACCAATTGCACCCCAAGCAATACCATAACGGGCTTTGGTCAAGCAAGACAAAGGCCCTTTTAGACCTTTGATGTTGGGTAGCAATTGAGATTTGTGAATACGAGCATCCTCAAATACCAATTCGCCTGTTATAGAGGCACGAAGCGATAATTTTCCTTCAATTTTGGGTGCATTGCAGCCCTCGGTATCCATTTCTACAATAATACCACGCACAACCCCTTCCTCATCCTTGGCCCAAACTACTGCCACATCAGCAATAGGAGAATTGGTAATCCACATTTTGGCACCATTCAAAATATAATAATCCCCATCTTTGCGAATGTTGGTGGTCATCGATCCAGGGTCAGAACCAGAGTTGGGTTCTGTTAGGCCAAAGCAGCCAATCATTTCACCACTCGCCAATTTGGGCAAGTATTTTTGGCGTTGCTCCTCGCTGCCATATTTGTAAATGGGGTACATCACCAAAGAACCCTGTACAGAGGCTGCTGAACGAATGCCTGAATCTCCACGCTCCAATTCCATCATCATGATTCCATAAGTAACTTCATCAGAACCTGCACAGCCATACTCAGTAGGCAAACTTGGGCCCAATGCCCCCAACTCGCCCAATCCAGTCAATAAATGTCTAGGATAAATAGCACGCTCATAAGCATCTTCAATAATAGGACTCACTTCCTTTTTTACCCACTCACGAGTAGAGATTTGAGCAATTTTTTGCTCCTCAGTCAAAAGACCGTCTAGATCATAATAATCGTGTCCAGCAAACTGGTCGGTTTTAGCCGCTCTCTTGAATACTGGTGTATCAATCGTTGGATTTTGCATACCTATAGTTTTTCAACAGTTAAATGAGTATACCGAATGTTCGGCAATGGCGCAAAGATACAAATAATCTATGGCAATTTAGTAAATTATACGAGGTTTACGAACAGTTGTTTGGTTTTGTTTGGATTTGCAGCATATAGACTGCAATTATGACCACCACAAGACAAAAATAGATTGATAGATACCATTCTTGTTTTTAGTCCAGCAGAGGGGCGCTTTCTTTTTGTTCAACCATTGTTCAATAACAGGAAAAACAGTAGCAGCATCCCACCAAGTGGTATTGGAGGCAGGGTTTATGCCCCAATCTTTTTTGTCGGGTACAAAAAACTGATGCCCTGTCCAGTCCTGTTGTGTGAATTGTTCCCAAGTCAGCCAGTAGCCTTGCCAACAAGCAGGGTTGAGGGAACTATGGCTCGGAAAAGGCATTTGCCAAGGGGTAAACAAGGCCGCTTTGAAGCTCAATTGGGCTTGTATATTTGGGGTGGTAATGCCTTGTTGTTGGAGTATGGCCTGTGTGGCTGGGTGGTGCAGCAAGGGAAATTGGCGACGGTGGAGTTTGTCCAATTTCTGCACCAAACTATCTTTTTTGTTGGGTCCAATCCATGCCTCCAAATCCTGCTGCTCGGCACTGGGCCAGTAAATGTAAAACTTGTACACTTGCTCCAAGTGATAGCTTTGTTGTTCGTTTTTATTATAATACAAAAAATCTAACTCGCCTATTGTGCGCTTTTGCTCTATGATCTGTAAATTGTGGGTGAGAATGCTTAGATGTGCTTGCTGCTGCAAGTAATAGTGCATAAAGTATTCTACTCGTTTGCCCAAGACCAAGCGAGGTGGAATTTCGTTTTGCCATTGCTGGAGCTGTTGGGGGTGTAAGGGGGCTGGCTGGTGGGTGATAAACGTTGGATAGGGTGGCGCAGCATGCTGCTCCCACAGGTCGGCTTGTTGTAAGAATCCTTGGTATTGGTGGGGGAGTGGCATTTGGGGGAAGTTGTTTTGTACAAAATTTTTGTAGTAATGCAAAGATACAAAAGTTAATTACAGTCAATTAATACCAACCAAGCAGATCAAAACAAACACCATCGGGTAAGGGCTGTTAAATTCTAAATTTTCTAGTTTTTACACAGTGGTTTTAAGAACCCCGAAGGGCAATATTGCTAATTGATACACTGTATCAATTAGCAATATTGTTATAGCTTTGTTTGCAAAGCGTATTTTTGAACCCTGAAAGGCAGGGCTGTTAAGTTCTAATTGTCAACACTCCGAAAGGCGAATCCCGAAGGGATGATATTATTATAGAATATATTTAAGTATAGTTTTTGAACCCTGAAAGGGTGCTATTATCGTCTTGTAGGGGTAATAATGACACCCTTTCAGGGTTGAATTCGTATTATTTATGTTATTACTATAATAATATCACCCCTTCGGGGTTTTTTCCAATAGCATTCGGATTCATTTGCCAGAACTTAACAGCCCTGCCCATCAGGCAGCCAACTACTACTACGCAATAATGTCTAATAATTTTACAAAAAATAGCCCACAAAACCACCAAAAGCAAAAATCCTAGCATCTAGCACCATATAAACTACCATGATAGGTAGCATTGCTATTGCATTCATTTCCAAAAAAAGAACAGTATATGAAAATTTCCCTTTGGCTTTGCCTGTTGGCGTTTAGTTTGCCCGCTTTATTGGTTGCCCAAAATGACACGATTCCCTTGACTTCGACCATCGAAAAAGTAGAAGTATATCGCAAAAATGCCCGTATACATCGGGTAGCCAAAACCAATGTACCCACTGGTTTTAGCAATATTGTATTAGAAAACATCAGTTCTAAGCTGCTCATTAACAGTATACAAGTAAAAATCAAAAACAAACAAGTAGCACTGGTGGCTGCCCTGCCACGTATGAATTATGAAGAGGTATTTGTGCAAGCCAAACGTTCGCCACAGCGAATTGGGGCCATTGGTGATTCTTTGCAAATACTGGCGCGCATCAAAAAAGAAGTAGCGATAGAGAAAAGTGCCATTAGCAGTGTACGCCAATTGATGATGTCCCACAATCCCTTGGGATCCAAGAAAGATTCAGGCTTTACCGTCCTGCAAATCAAGGAGTTGATGGAGTTTCGCAAAAAGGAATTGTTAGAAATGGACAACAACCTCTTGAACCTGCAAGAGAAAGAAACAGAAGCCCAATTGACCATTAACCGCCTTAATAGAGAATTGTCGGGCTTGCAGCAAAAAATCGAAAAGTCCTCGGGACAATTGGTATTGCAAGTACAAACAGACAAAGCTACCGCTACGGATATTGAAGTGAGTTATGTGATTGCAGGGGCTGGCTGGTCGCCTGTGTATGACATCAAATCAGATGGCATTGGCAAGCCTATCAACTTGGTTTACAAGGCACAAGTATACCAAAATACGGGCTATGATTGGGAACAAGTGAAACTATCCTTGTCATCTAGTGACCCAACGATGAGCCATGACCGCCCAATTTTGCAGCCTTTCCGCATCAATATGGTGCCTGTAGCTGTGCCAGAGCAGCAACCTATTGCTAAGGTTAAAAAAGGCAATACCTACATCCAATATCAGGGTTCGGGCAATATTATTTTGGAACAAGCTTTTCCTAGAGGCCGTAGGATCAGTGCCAATGATTATAAAAGTATACAACAACGAGATATTAGTAGCATTGTAACTACTACAGCAGGGGTGAGCCAAATGGACAACGGAAACTATATCAACTCTAATGCCGCTCGTTCCTCTAGAAATGTGTATGTAGATGGTCTAAAAGTAGTGGGTGATGTTGGCAATATAGCAACAGGTGAGCCCATGACGAATTTTGACCAAGCAGAAACAGAGGAGAATAGCACGATCAATTTTGACTTGGATTTGTTGCAAAATGTACCTAGCGATGGGCAGCCACATGTGGTAACCATCAAAGAAACTACCATTCCAGCAGACTACGAGTACCACATTGTACCCAAATTGGAAAAAGATGCGTTCTTATTGGCTAAAATTACCGAGTATGGCAAGTACAATTTGATGCGTGGAACAGCTAATATTTTCTTTGAAGATGTCTATTTAGGCCAGTCTACCTTAGATCCTGCGGTTATTACCGATACCTTGTTGTTGTCGCTAGGGCGTGATAAGCAGATTGGTATTAAGCGTGAGCGTCTAACCAATGAGAGCAAGAAAATGGGGAATAATATCCGAGAGGAGTTGACCTTTGAAATCAGTATCAGAAACAACAAGAATGTAAGCATTCCGATAACGGTATTGGATCAAATTCCATTATCCAATAATGAAAAACTAGAAGTAGAATTGACAGAGAGTTCTAGCGCTCGTTATTATAAGCCTTATGGTTCTTTGCGTTGGCAGCAAGAATTGGCGGCCAATAAGACCGTAAAATTCCGTTATACGTATCAAGTTAAGTATCCCAAAGACCATAGTATTATTCGCCAGTAAGGCAAAATGTAAAAGTAGTCTCAAAAAACAAAAAGCATCTTTGCAGCCGCTTTATTAGCAGTTGCAAGGGTGCTTTTTTTATTAGCACTAACGGTGTAAATAGGATGAATGTTAGGAGTACTTACTCTGCTGTTGCATTGGCATCCGAAAAAAGTGCTTTGTGGTCTTCGTTCAGCACTGCTGTATCAAAATACACTACCAAGGCTTCTATTTTGCCATTCTTAATGGTATACCACTCATTCATATCTAGCGTTACCGTTTTTTTTTGGGGCGTTTCGATGGTGGTAGATATTTGTGTAATCACTATATCTTTGCATTCCACTAATTTATGGATAATACTGCGCTCAACAGATTGAAAAAAAGCTTCGTGGATATTAATAAAACCTCTTTTTCCCTTTAGTTGTACCAAAGGCCCAACAATCGTTGCTTCATCAGCAATCAATTCCTTCCAGTCCTCTGTATCCGCCAACATTCCCTCACGAAACGCATGATAAACTTCGGTGGGTGATTTTATTTTGGACATACGGTATTCGTTTTAAATTTAATAATAAAAAAACTTTCAGGTGTTACTGTTTGGATTAGTGTGGAATAAGTAGGATAGTAATGTATACAGTATGGATAGGACAATGGGAATTTTAAAATATGAAATGAATATACTGAAAATTAAAAAAATCAGCTTCTTTAGACCAATAATTTTGAAAAGGGCTTATCTTAAAGCTTACATTTACTAATAGAACATACCACATTAATGAAAACTGCTGTATTTGCGGGATCCTTTGACCCTATAACCAAAGGCCATTTAGATATTGTTAAACGTGTATTGCCATTGTTTGACAAAGTTATTATTGCAATGGGCATCAACTCTGTTAAGAAGTATTACTTTGATACCGAGCAACGCGTCAAATTTCTGGAAGCTACGTTTGCAGCGTATGATAAGGTAGAAATTGATACTTACCAACAATTGACGGCTTTTTATTGCAAGGAACGTGGGGTTAAATTCTTGGTGCGTGGTTTGAGAAATGGGACGGATTTTGACTATGAAAATACCATAGCACACCTCAATGCCAATGTTGGCGACAACCTAGAAACCATCTTCTTGACGGCTGCTCCTGAGTATGCTTATTACAGCTCAACAGTAGTACGTGAAATACTAAAAGGAGGCGGCGATGCCAGCCTTTTCCTCCCTGCGGCGGTATTGCCCTTGTTGCCGTAGTTATTGGATTAGATACTGGGCTGGTATTGTAGGCTGTAGTAGGTAATGGCGATAAATTGGGTGACAAAACCCACAAAGTAGCCGCCATAAATATCAGAGGTTTTGTGTGCGCCTAGCAATAATCGAGCCGTGCCTACCAAGCCGCAAACCAATAGACCCACTATAAACAACAGATGAGCAGGGGCATAACTGCGTGCAATAATAATGATGAGCATAGCAAAAAAACCGCCTGCGCCCACGGTGTGCATACTGATTTTGGAAAATAAATTGATAAAAGAAGCCACACAAAGGGCTATTGTTGCTCCTAGTGTAAATATTTTGATTTCCAAGGGCATTTCCATGTTTTGATTGTTTTGTACCACCAAAGCCATATAAAATAGGGTCGTCAAAACATAAGGAATTTTGCGCTCGTCTCTAGTTTCTAAAGATAAGGAACGAATCATACCTAGCCCACGCATTAGCAATACGCCTACCAATGGAATTATACAACTAAACAACAAAAAGGCCACAAACCAAACCCCTTTTGGATTTTCTCGACTCATAGAAAACACCCGATCGGTACTGGCCTCGCCAAACAAGAAGGGATTGAACAGTGCCAACAGAATATAGGCATAGCTCAACATAAACAAGGGATGAAGGGCTATGGAAATCAAGCGTGCCAACAACTGAAATGGCACGGGAATGATGTGACGATAACGTTTGGCTAAAGCCAATTCATAAGCATCTTGTTGAGACATAACGCTGGTTAGTTGTATGATTGATAAAAGGAGGCGTACAAACAAACTATAATACTAATCCATATTTAGAAGTAGGATAATAGGTTCAAAGAGATTGGATGTGGGTACAAGGCATTTTTATTAGCCATAGCAGCGCTACGGCTGATAAAAATAACGCAGTAGACGCGCCAATATCGAAGAACATAATACTAATTTTGAGTATGGATTGGTATAAGTTCAAAGATACAAGAATCCCCCTTTTTCCAGTGGAGAAAGGGGGATTTATTATTAGGACAATGCTGCTGTAGTACTACTGAATATCTACTGCATAAGGCAGGCGCATTTGCACTCCTTCCATTTGCTGAATTTCTTTTACCGCTTTTAGGTAGCCCATGTATGCTTTAAAGTCGGCAGGAGTCATGGCTTGTTTTAGTTGGCTCATTACAGCCGCTTTTTCTTCATCGCTAGATTCTTGCCCAAAAGAAGCCATCAAACGCTCTTGAAAGCTTTTGGTTTTGGGATAAGAGACGGTTCTGTAGTCGCCCTCTTCCAAGTTGGCCGATTTGGCTACATAAGCGATAGCTTCTTCCAAGCCACCCAATTCATCTACCAAGCCAATTTCCAAGGCTTTCTTGCCCAACCAAACACGGCCTTGCGCTACAGCGTGTACCGAATCGGTTGTGATGCCACGTCCATCGCTTACCCGTTGTTTGAAGGTTTCGTAAACATCTTCTACGCTTTCCTGAATCAATTCAGATTCTTTATCGCCATACTTAAAGAAGGTATTGGGCTGAGATAACATCGCCATTTCTGTAGTGCGAACAGTATCCATGGTTACGCCTAGTTTTTCTTCTAATAAGCCACGCATATTAAACAACATACCAAATACACCAATAGAACCTGTAATAGTACGATCTTGTGCAAAAATACGCTCCGAGTTAGAGGCAATATAATAACCACCAGAAGCGGCCACATCGCCCATAGAAGTCACTACTTTGATGCCTTGTTTTTTGGCCATTTCCAATTCTCTCCAGATAATATCCGAAGCCAAAGCACTACCTCCGCCAGAGTTGACACGCATCACAATAGCTTTAACTTTGTCATCTTTGCGAATTTTGCGAATAATACGGGCGTATTTTTCACCACCAATAGAACCCGGTTCGCCCTCACCATCTACAATGCTACCTTCTGCATAGACAACAGCGATTTTGTTGGTTTTTTCAAACTTATAAATATCATCTTTGTACACACTCAAATATTTTTTGGGCGTAGCTACTTCAATTTTATCATCTTCATCTGTACCCAACAATTCACGCAATTCGTCCAATACCTCATCTTTGTACTTAGTGGCATCAATGAGTTGGTGCGTTACTGCATCCGCAGGTTTGCGAATAAGCCCTTCATTGGCAATTCTGTACAATTCTGCTTTAGGAATTTCACGGCTCGCTGATAAATCTTCCAAATACAAATCATACATACCATTCATGTATTCTGTTACTTGTTTGCGATTTTGCTCGCTCATGCTCTTGAGGCGGAAAGGCTCTGTAGCTGATTTGAAATCCCCTACATAAAAGATTTGCGCTTCTACCCCCGCTTTTTCCATAGCCCCTTTGAAGAAAGGCTGTATGCCAGCAAAACCAAAGAACTCCATGCCACCTTCTGGGTACAAATAAGCCTTGTCGGCTACAGAAGCAAAGTAATAGCTCTTTTGGCTAAAATAATTGCCATAGGCCAATACAAACTTATCAGCAGCTTTAAATTCAAGGATTTTGTCACGTAATACTTTGGCCGAAGCCCAACCAATCGGCACACCACTCAAATCAAGGTAAATACCTTTGATGTCGCTGTTTTCCTTGGCGTGGTCAATAACGGCACACATTTCTGTTAGGCCCATAGTTTCCTTAAATAGACTCTCGGGGTCAAACTGATCTTGAGCGGTGTTGTTGCTCAATTCTGGCAAAGGAGTATTGAGCGATAATTTTAGAACAGTGTTGGGTTTAACAACAGGTTTGGAATTATTAGCCAGTTGTTGGCCCACCAATACAAAACCTCCAGCAATAAGCCCCAAGGCCACTAGGGTACCCAAACAAGAGGTGGTAAACAATTTGATAAAACCTACTTTTGCTTTTACAGCAGGTGATTTTTCAGCACTCATATATTGATTATTTTGTGTGATAACTTGTTGCTACAATGAATAAAATCATTTAGAATGATGTAGCCAATACAAGAAAGTAATTTGTTTTATGGTTTAACAAAGCAACGATTAAATTGCCTTATGTGATAATAGTACCCTAAATATCTGCTTTCCGTTCTAATTTGTGCGTATACTTAGACTAATGCGTCTTTTTTATCTGCCAAAAAGCAGTGCTTTAGACCAATGCCCCTATTAAAAAGACCAAAATCGTGTTAGGATTTTGGTCTTTTGTTTTTTAGCAATGCTAGGTTATTACTGCTAAGAATAGAATTTAAACCAATTCTACCAGCATAGCAGAAGCACCACCGCCACCATTACAGATGCCAGCAAGGCCCAGTTTGCCGCCTTTGTGTGCCAATGCAGTGAGCAAGGTAATCATAATTCTACAACCAGAAACCCCAATAGGATGCCCCATCGAAACCGCTCCACCCAATACATTTACTTTTTCGTGATCCAATTCCAAAATTTTCATATTGGCAAGCACCACAGAAGAAAAAGCCTCGTTGATTTCGAATACATCAATATCCTTGATGGCTACATTGGCTTTGGCAGCAGCCTTGGGCATAGCCTTGGCTGGCGTAGTGGTAAACCAGATGGGTTCTTGCGCCGCATCAGCAAAACCTCTGATTTTTGCAATCGGTTGTACACCCAATTCTTCTACCTTTTCTTTGCTCATCAATACCACCGCAGCAGCACCGTCATTGATTTTGGAAGCATTGATAGCCGATACTGTACCGTCTTTTTTGAACACAGCACGGCCTTTTTGTACACTTGCCAAGTCTGTAATGCGCCCATTGTCTACTTCTTCGTCTCTAGTAACCAGAATCGGGTCTTTGCGGCGTTGAGGAACACTTACAGGCACAATTTCTTTATCAAACAATCCTTGGTCATAAGCTGCACGGGCACGCTCATAAGAAGCCAAGGCATAAGCATCTTGGTCGTCTTTGGTAATGTTATAACCCTCTGCACAGATTTCTCCACACACCCCCATCATATCGCCATTATAAGGATCTTGCAAACCATCACGAACAATGGCATCAACCAATTGGCCATTGCCATAACGGATGCCTGTACGGCCTGTAGGTATGTAATGGGGAGCTTGTGACATGCTCTCCATACCACCAGCAATAACAACATCATTGTCACCTAACATAATAGATTGAGCAGCAAGCATCATTGCCTTCATACCAGAAGCACAAACCTTGTTGATAGTAGTTGCAGGCACTGTATCAGGAATACCAGAAGCTAGGAGGACTTGTTTGGCTGGTGCTTGTCCAGTATTGGCTGTCAGTACACAGCCCATAAATACTTCATTGATAGCACTAGGCGCTATTCCTGCACGTTCAATGGCTCCTGTAATGGCTGTTTTGCCTAGTTCAATGGCACTAACTGTAGATAATACACCACCCAAGTTTCCAATAGGGGTGCGTGCTACAGATACAATATATACCTCTTTCATATTTCTCAGTTATAGTTATAGTTCGTGAGTCTTGTTAAATTTTCTGCAAAGGTAAGAAAAAAAACTTGTTATTTCGTTATTACAAAAAGAAGTCCTACTTCTTAAATTAGAAGTAGGACTCGCTGTAAATTATGGTATTATGTACTATTACCTTAGTCTAAATTGGGTTGTGGGGTCATTCTTAAATAGGGCTTTACCTCTGTATGACCTTTGGGAAATAAAGCTGGAATCTCTTCATTAGCAACAGAAGGAACAATAACACAATCATCGCCTTGGTTCCAGTTGGCAGGTGTAGCGACCTTGTGATAAGTTGTTAATTGCAAAGAATCAATAACTCGTATTATTTCATCAAAATTTCTACCCGTAGCCGCTGGATAAGTAAGCATGAGTCGTACTTTTTGGTTCGGATCAAGGATAAACACAGAGCGTACTGTTGCCTTGTTATTGGCATTGGGATGAATCATATCATAGAGCTTGGCTATTTTATGATCAGTATCTGAAATCATCGGGTAATTAACCGTGGTATTTTGTGTTTCATTAATATCATTAATCCAGCCCTCATGTGATTCTATGCTATCTACGCTCAAGGCAATTACCTTCACATTGCGGGCATCAAATTCTGCTTTGTACTTGGCCAGTTCACCTAGTTCTGTAGTACAAACAGGGGTATAATCAGCAGGGTGGGAGAAAAGCACCCCCCAACTGTTCCCCAACCACTTGTGAAAATTAATTCTTCCTTCAGTAGTCTCGGCTGTAAAATTTGGAGCTAAATCCCCTAGTCTGATTTTCATAATGCGTCTATAATTTATGGAGTGAATGTCATACTTCGCAAAAGGCTTTTTCACAAAGCATTGAAGTAATGTGTTAGCTTAATTTTGTTATATTATTTTTTAAATTAATTATAATTACAAAACTAGGTCTTTTATAGCCAAACGTTCCAAGTACAATTGTACGGTATTATGCAAACCAAAATACAAAGCATCCACTACCAAGGCATGACCAATAGAGACTTCCAATAGATTTGGAATTTGCTCATTGAAATAGCGCAAATTATCTAAATTTAAATCATGTCCTGCATTCAGTTCCAATCCCACCTCTTGGGCCACTTTTGCCCCTGCTACATAAGGTGCAATAGCGGCTGCACGGTCTTGGTGGTATTGGGCTGCATACGGCCCCGTGTAAAACTCTATGCGATCGGCACCCACCTTTTTGGCTCCTTCTATCATTTTGGCAGCAGTGCCACAAAAAATGGAGACACGAATATTTTTTTCGTGCAAAGCCGCAATGGTGTCGGTCAGGAAATCAGCATGTGTAAGGGTATCCCAGCCACTATCCGAAGTGAGTGCTCCGGGGGCATCGGGTACCAAAGTGCATTGGTCAGGTGCATTCTCCAAAACAAGGTTCATGAATTTTTGTTCACGAGGGTTGCCCTCAATATTAAATTCTGTTGTAGTAAGCTGCTTGATAACAGGAATATCGGTGTACCGAATATGGCGTTCATCAGGTCGTGGATGCACCGTAATACCTTCTGCACCAAATCGTTCCAAGTCTCGACAAACTTTTTCGAGATTCGGAAAATTGCTGCCCCGAGCATTTCTAATTAGTGCAATTTTATTAACATTAACACTTAAACGTGTTTTGGTAGTAGTGGTCATAACTATTGTTTTGTTTACCAAAATAACGAATATACTAAGCGAGCAAACCCAAGCGTTTTCCAACCAACCAGAGGAAAAGACGCGCAGGAAGCAAGCGTAGAATCGTCCAATTTCTAAGCCTACTCTTAACAAGCACATAATGAAATTTGGGTTTTGGTTTGGTAATAATATTCACTACCAATTTGCCAAACTCCTCTTGCTCATAGCCATCCTCAGAATGCACCTGTATATAGGCGGCTAGTTTTTTAATTGCCCCTTTATAATCCGTGTGGTCATACTGGTGCATGTCCTCTTTTTTGGCTTTCTCCCAAATAGGTGTTTTTACAACTCCCGGTGCCAACACCACCACATCAATCCCATACAGCAGCATTTCTGCCCTCATGCTTTTGGAAATGCCCTCCAAGGCGTGTTTGCTCGCACAATACGGCCCCATAAATGGATTGGCAATCGTCCCTGCGACCGAACCCACATTAAAAATCTTGCCCGGTGCATGGGGGCAATCCTTGCGTGTACCCAGCAAGGGTGCAAATGCCTTGGTGGTAGCAATAAGCCCAAATACATTGACCTCAAATTGCCTGCGCCATTCGTCCAAGGGCAAGTGCAAAATAGGGCCACCCACAGCAATCCCTGCATTGTTAATCAAGGCATATAAGCCCTGATCGCCAATCTGTTGAGCCACTTGCGCTGCGGCTTGTTCTATTGCTGTTTCATCCGTCACATCAAAGAGCAAGGGAACAAAATTAGCCCCCAGTTCTTGCTGTAGCCGTTCGGCATCGGCCGCCTTTCGCACCGAGCCAAACACCCGAAAACCACGCTGCAATAATTGTTGTGCAATCACAGAGCCAATGCCTGTAGATGCGCCTGTAATAACAATGTTTTTCATAGTGCAAGGTTTATGAAGGAGTGGATTAAAATTTGCTTTTGACGTTCGTGAAATAGAATGGGGCGCTAAGATAGTGAAGTTCTGGAAAAAAGTGCTTGGATGGTTTATTTGTTGTGGGGAATAATCTATCCAGCTATTTTTGTATGGTATTGGATAATTATTTAGTTTTGGTATTGCTTTTATACAAAAGCAACTAGAAACCTTAAAAAAATACAAGAAGCACCCTTCTTCAACTATAAAGCAATGAATACGGCAAAAATTAAGTCATTTGAGATTATTGGGTTGTTTGGGACACATGATGTCTCAATACCTTTTGATGGAGATACCAAAATTCTTATTGGGGAGAATGGTGTGGGAAAGACGCAGGTGTTGAATTTGTTGTATTATTATCTAACTAAAAACTTTTTCAAGCTTGAAGAATATGATTTTAGACAGTTAACTATTTCTTTTTTAGACAATTTTTCAGTGACTCTTAATAAGAAAGATTTACAACATAAAGTAAATATCGAAGATGAAAAGCGTGTAAACACTAAGTATAGTTTATTTCCTTCTCTACAGGGTTTACTTGGACATAAATATAAACGTAAAATTAAAAAATATGAATATCCAAAGCTAAATCCATTGCAAAAGGATATAGAAAAGAGATTGAAAAGTTCAGAGATTTTGTATTTCCCCACCTACAGAAGAGTAGAAGAAGATTTATACAATCTTGGATATGCTGACGATGAACTAGAGGTAGACCAAGAAAGCAACCTCATTCAATTTGGAATGGATGATGTTAAAAGAAGATTTAAGTACATAGAAAATACAATTGACAAGCTTTTAAAAGAAGGGCTGGCACAATTTACTAAAGATATATTAACTGTAGTAATTGATGAGGCAGAGCCTAATAATAGTATTCTGGAAAAAATAGATGAAAATGATTTAGAAATAATTTTGTCAAGAGTAGGAGATCAAATTCCAGATGCTCAAAAAAATGCTGTAAAAAATGCAATTAAAAATAACGAAATCAAAAACCCCCTATCTGCCTATCTATTACAAAAACTAGTAGAAATCTACGAAAAACAAAAAGAGCTGGATGATTCTGTAAAGTTATTTAGAAATGTATGCAACAAGTACCTCATCAACAAAAAAGTCTTTTATGATGAAAGTGCTATTGAAATCTATATCAAATCAGAAATAACAGGCGAGCCAATTGATTTGAAGCATCTTTCTTCGGGGGAGAAGCAAATCATTTCCATGTTTTCCAAGGTCTATTTATCAGATTCGGAGCAGAAATTTATGATTTTGTTTGACGAGCCTGAATTATCACTGAGTATGAAATGGCAAAGACAGTTATTGCCTGACCTGATGGATTCCAACAAGTGTGAATTTTTATTAGCGGTAACGCATTCCCCCTTTATTTTTGATAATAAATTGGATCAATATGCGGTGGGTATCAATGAATACATTTCCTTCACCCAAACCGCCACACAAGCATGAGTGATTTAGAGGAGATGAGAGCAGGGCGGCGCAATGCGGCTACTGCTTTTACAGAATTTACTTCATCTACTAGAACAGGGGGTACATCCTTATTTTGTTTTTTTGAAGGCAAAGATAATGAGTACTACATTCCTAGAGTAACCAGAGTAACCGAAGATTATTACCCTATCAGATGTGGTAATAAAAATGCTGTATTGAAGGTGAACCAATTGATAGCAGGGAAAACAGAATATAATAAGTATAAAGTTGCCTTTTTTGTAGATAGAGATTTTAATAGACCTATTGAAGCGAGGCCACGCCCTATATTTGAAACGCCTTGTTATTCCATTGAGAATTTTTATGTTTCTACAGCAGCCTTTGAACGAATTGTGATTAATTCTTTTCATATTCCAAGAACTCGACCCGATTTTCAGAGAATCACGGAATTGTATGCGCTAAGGCAGCAAGAATTTCATCAAGCAGTTTTGTTGTTTAATGCTTGGTATGCTTGTCTGATTGGTAAAAGGGAGGCAGAAGGTATACAAACAGGTGTAAGTTTGGACGACACATTGCCCAAGGGGTTTGTTGCGATTGCTTTGGATGCTGTGCTTGCTGATTATGATATGGAAAAAATAAAAAGCACCTTTCCAAATGCCCCAGAGGTGGAAGCAAGTGTTTTGCAAGCAAAAGTTGAAGCGTTCCAAGCCTCTGAAATGCACCAAGTGTTTAGAGGAAAGTACGAAATGGAGTTTTTGATAAAGTTTACTAGAGCTTTGTTAACAGATTCTAAAACCAAAACACGCCAAGTAGCCAGCAAAAAAATCCAATTTGAATTTGGAGATGCAAGTGGTATCAAGCACGGACAAGCATTGAATGTTTTTAGTGCCTATGCAGATACACCGTCAGAGTTGATGGATTACTTGCACTTAGTAGCCAGTTAATCTTGAGTTAAAAAATCATCCAACACATCATCCCGATAAGCAGGCAGCAGCCCTTCAGGTTCAGCATGAATATGCTTACGCAACAAGAGCGAAAAAACACTTACCACGCCACAGCCCAACAACCAAAAAGCAAGCGTACCAAACATGGTGTATTTATACGTATTGCTCGCATAAATAAAAAAACTGTAGAGCAACAGCCCAATTAAGCTCAATCGAAGTGCAGCTTTCCAGCGGCCCTCTATACCTGCCCAATAAAGCAAGAGCAAGGACAAAATACTAGCAACAATCAAGAGTCGGTGATAGTTGCGTTCGGGCAGTTTGCTGGCTCTGCCTTCTGCAAGCATGACATTATCGTGGTGCAAATCACCCATGCGTGCCACTTCCGCCAATAATTCCCAATCCCAATACAAATAATAAAAACCACCCCCAATTAAGGCCAAATAAAACATCGCTTGCAACAAAAACAGCTTGCGTAAACTATCATTTCTGCGCTGAATAAAATGGTCATTGGTGAGCAGCAATAAATTGCCCAATACCTGACCTGCGCTAGTGAGTGCCCACCAAATACTCGTTTCTCGTATATTCGGGTCGCCATCAGCCCAATACAAAAAAAGATAAACCACCCCAAAAATAGCCGTCATCCAACGCACATAAACCACAAAAGGAGCCGCGGCACGCCGAACAAAAATCAGCAAGACCATAGATAATATACTAGAACCCATCCACAAACTAAAATACTGATTCTCTGGCGCATCTAGTGGCAGCCCATTGTACTTGTTCCAGCCTACTTCCATAAAATCATTTAGCAATTGCCGATCCAAGGCGATGTATTCAAATCCTAAATAAAATAGGAAACTGTACCAAAGAATATGGATAATAGGAATCGCTTTCATAGTCATTGTATTTATCGAAGAACGCATCTAAGTTAACAAAAAAGATGAATAGCCGTATATTACAAAACAATACCTCATTATTGCTTGTTTTATCCTAACTAATCATCAACACATCCATTCACACCTAAAAAACAAACTACCATGTCAACCAATGGATATTCCTCACAAGTTGCCTCTCTAATTCCTTTATTATATGTCGGTTGGTCCGATTCTGTTTTGGGGCCTAGCGAAGTGCATTTGATTCAGCAAAAAGTCAAGTCTTACACTTGGCTTACAGATGCCGATAAACAACAGCTACTAGAGTGGGCCAATCCTCAAGAACCCCCAAGTGAGGCATTGCAAGCGGAATGGGCGGCTCAAATCAAGTATGCGGCACAACAGATGACGGCCGAAGAACGCCAAACCTTGGTACAATTGGGGGTGAAAATGGCCAAGCTGCATTCGGACGAAAGCCAATGGATCAACGATAATGTAGTAGAAGCACTCAACGATTTGCAGCAGGCTGTAGGCGTAGAGAGCATTGAATTGCACCAGTATTTATTGGCGCATCAAGAAACCACCGCCCAGCGAGAAGCCTTTCTTAATAAATCCACTATTGATGCCAAGGCATTGCAATTGGTATTGGATGATGATTATGTTGAAATTCGAGAAAAAGTATTTCAAATATTGCATGATCCCATGTTTACCACTACACGCATCCGAGACAAGGCCAACTACAGAGAGCGCATACTAGAATGGACAAAATTACTCGCCAAACAGGGTTTGGGAGCCTTGCATTTTCCAGCCGAATATGGGGGAGAGGACAATATGGGGGCGTATGCTGCTGTATTTGAGACCTTGGGTTATCACGATTTGAGTATGGTGGTCAAGTTTGGGGTGCAATTTGGCCTTTGGGGCGGTGCCGTATTGTGGTTGGGCACCGAAAAACACCATCAACGCTACCTCAAAGATATTGGCACTTTGGAATTGCCGGGGTGCTTTGCCATGACCGAAACAGGCCACGGCTCCAATGTACGCAATTGCGAAACCACGGCTACCTATGACCCTCACACCGATGAAATTATCATTCATACCCCCAACAAAGAGGCAGGCAAAGATTATATTGGTAATGCGGCCTTGCATGGGCAAATGGCGGCTGTTTTT
>CAYULH010000071.1:22422-22781 GCA_964445645.1 uncultured Aureispira sp.
CAATTGTGGGTGGGCGGAGTCAACCACGGCGTACATGCGGTTGTAGTGCCTCTAAGAAACAAGGAAGGGGTCATACAAAAAGGAGTGACGATAGAGGATTGTGCGTATAAACTGGGATTGGACGGCGTGGACAATGGCCGAATTTGGTTTGACCAAGTGCGGGTGCCTCGTTTCAATTTGCTCAATCGTTTTGGCAATATAGACGAGCAAGGCAATTATACCAGCCCAATAGAGAAGGAATCCAAGCGATTTTTTACCATGTTGAGTACCTTGGTGGGTGGCCGCATGTGTGTGCCAAGAGCAGGGCTAAGTGCTGCCAAAACAGCTTTGACCATTGCGGTGCGTTATGCACTCCAACG
>CAYULH010000071.1:22791-26956 GCA_964445645.1 uncultured Aureispira sp.
AGGAGGAACGCCTCATTATTGATTATCCCACCCACCAACGCCGCCTAATGCCGCCTTTGGCGCAAGCCTATGCCTATGATTTTGCCCTTACCTACCTGACCGAGCGTTTTGTCAATCGTTCGGAGGAGGATATGCGAGAAATAGAAACCTTGGCAGCAGGACTCAAATCGGTGGCTACTTGGTATACTTCTGCTACTATTCAGACCTGTAGAGAGGCTTGTGGCGGCAAGGGCTATTTGGCCGAAAATCGCTTTGCAGACCTCAAGGCCGATTCGGATATTTTTACCACGTTTGAGGGCGACAATACTGTATTGATGCAGTTGGTAGCCAAGGGCGTATTGGGCGATTTTAACCAAGAAATTATGCGTGGTGGTTTGATGGGCATGGTCAATTTTGCGGCCGATCGTTTCCTATCTACCATTCGTGAAAAGAATTTTATTCATAGTAACAATACCAACGAAAGTCATCTGATTGACCCCAATTTCCAATTAGAAACCTTCCGTTATCGAGAGCAAGATTTGATGGTTTCGGTGGCGCAGCGTTTGCGTAAATACATCAAGCGAGGATTGTCCTCTTATCAAGCCTTTTTGCGCTGTCAGAATCACCTGATAGCAGTAGCCCACGCTTATGTGGATCGAGTGGTGTTGGAGCAATTTGTTTTGCAAGTAGCAGCGGTGAAGGATTTGAGAACACAGAATGCCCTCAAAACCTTGTGCGATTTATATGCCTTGCACAAAATGGAACAAGACAAAGGTTGGTATTTGGAACAGGGGATTATGAATGGAAATAAAACCCGTGCTATTCGCCGTCTGGTGGATAAGCTTTGTTTGGAAGTGCGCCAAAATGCCTTACCTTTGGTTGAAGGCTTTGGTATTCCAGAATCTTGTTTGTCTGCGCCCATTGCCACGCTGCAATAGCATTGCCCTACCACAGGGCAATGGTGCTCTACAACATTACATCATCAATTCATCCATCTCAACAACATGTCTTATCAGATTAGAACCGCTACACCCAAAGATTTTGAAGCCATTTTGGGTTTAATAAAAGAATTGGCTGCCTTTGAGAATGCCAGTGAGCAAGTCACCAATACGGTGGAGCAAATGAAGGCCGAGCAAGAGTTGTTTTCTTGTTTTGTGGTAGAACAAGCAGATGGCACTATTATAGGTATGGCCTTGTATTATTTGGTATACTATACTTGGGTGGGTAAATCCTTATATTTGGATGATTTGTATGTGCAGCAGGCGTATAGAGGGCAGGGCATTGGCTCTGCTTTGCTGGATGAATTGTTTAAGGTGGCCCAACAGGAAAACTGCAAGCGGGTGCGTTGGCAGGTTTTGGATTGGAATGAACCAGCTATTCAATTTTATAAAAAAGTAGGGGCTACTATAGATGGAGAATGGTGCAATTGTGATTTTGATGCGGATGGAATTGCTAATTTTTCTATTGTCTAATGGTATCAATCAAAAAATGGATATATTGCATATATTGTAAGTATTGTACCTAAAATCTACAGCATTGTGATAGAAAATTTTCCTTGGATAGTAGCGCTTGCATTTTTGGCATTAGCTCTAGTAACAGTATTGTTGTTTCATTGGTCAAATAATGCTCCCACCAAAATAACCCTGCTGCTTTTTTTGTGGGGTGGGCTGCATAGTGTATTGGCTTATAATGGTTTTTATGAGAATGTAACCGCTCGTCCACCTCGGTTTGGATTTATTCTCATTCCGGGGTTTATAGCCATAGGGTATGGACTTACTCCAAAGGCATTGGCTTGGGCAGAACAACACAGAAATACAAGGATTAGCACGTTTTTGCACACTGTACGGCTGCCTGTAGAATTGACCCTCCATTATTTGTTTACTTGGCAATTGATACCAGAATTGATGACCTATACAGGGCGCAATTTTGATATTATAATGGGTATTACAGCACCTGTAGTTGGCTATTTTTATTACAAAAATAAACTTCCTATTGCTACACTTATTGCTTGGAACATAGTGGGCCTCTTTTTAGTGAGTTTTATTTTGGTAAATGCTGTGTTATCGGCCGAATTACCTATTCAACAATTTGCATTTGATCAGCCCAATGTAGCCGTCAAATACTTTCCCTTTGTACTGCTGCCTGCTTTGATTGTGCCAATTGTTATGTATACGCACCTGACCGATATTATTCTATTGAGAAGGACTAGGTAAGAAGTAAAGGATAACTGATTAGATCGCCCCCAATCATAATTTCAGGAATATCGCCTGCCACTTCCAAACCTGCATTTTTTCCTACATCCTCCAAGAGCACCTGTTTACTTTTTTTGTGGGTCAATTGCACCTCTACACGAGCCGTCATGCTTTCCTCTACTCTGCCGTCCATAAAGCCAGCAATAGGAGAAGCCAAGGCTGTTCCAGCTTGACGATGGGCCAAAATCTCTAAATGATATTTTTTGTTCTCATAAATCAAATTCACGTGTTGTTCATCTACAAGCGAACGACGCAGCTTGGTGCCATTATAAGTCGTAAATTCCAACAAACGATCATACAACCATACGCCTGCAATGTAGCCTGTAAAAGAGATGCCCATATAAGGAATTTTGGCCACGGACGACTTGATAGAAATATTGGGCTCCGAAAAGTGATTGGTTTGCATCCAAATATAAGCACTCGGGAAGGAACGGCCCCAATCTTTCTCCATATAACCACGACCACCTGTAAAATCAACGATTTCACCATTAATTTCCAATTGGCCTACAATAGTGTGGTTCATACTCAGAATGCCATGATAGCACTGCATAAAGGGCAAAAAGGAAAAAGGCCCCATAATATTGGGCGAGTACCACGAGTTGGACCAAGGGGTCAACTCTTCAAAATTTAAGGTGCCTTTGACATTGGGCACATCCAAGATGATTTTTTGTTGAGAAAAGAAACTCTGTTCAATCGTCACTTCAAATTTGCCCCCTTGAGGGGTAAATGCCTCAAAGGGATATTGGTGATAAGCAGCCGTTCTTTTTTTGCCATCCAAAACCTGAATAAATGCTTGACGATTGCCCTGTTCATCCATAGCCACCCCCGGAATAAAGGCAAAAGCATGGCGCTCATCGGCACTCAATACTTTGAAATACCAGCCCTCAAAGTAGCGTTTGGTTTTACCCCAGCCATGATATTGCTCGGCATTAAATAAGGCATTTATCTTGTTTTTTATCATAATATCTCTAGTAAAAATGGCCTCTATTTGGCCTTAATTGACCATTCAAACCTAAAATTAGAAACTTCGACATTGCTTCCGTCTGCCTGTGGCTGCACCCCTTTAGAAACCAAAGAAATACGTCTACTTTCGCCTGTAGTAATGGTTTCTTGTACCGCTTGTATAATTTCTTGGCTCTGATTGCAAACAAATAGGGTGCGGCCAGTAGCTGTTTGTATAAAATCGGCTTCCATCTGCGTAATAAGCATGGCAATTTTTCCACGGCCTTGGATGTGTGCAGAAAGCAAAAGCCCTGTAGAGAGTTCGGCAGCAGCAGCTTGTGCAGCAAAGTAAGTAGAGCGAAAAGGATTTTTGGAACGCCAGCCATAAGGTAGGCTAACCGTAGCAGCATCAGGTGTCAAATCTTGTACACGTGCCCCCATAAAACCAGCAGCAGGCAGCTTACTCAAAAAGAAAAGACGCTGCAATATAGGATTAGTAGCTTGTTTGATAAACTTCTGGAGATAAGGGTTGCTCAAATCGTGTGGAAGTGTTTTGGTATTTGCCATGATAATTAATATTTGTAGATTCTAGTTGGTAATATAAGGCATTCGAGGTAAATAGTTGTGGTCTGGTGGTTATAATAAATATTCTTACCATGAAGTTGTTTAAAGATGGCTGGTAGAACCTAGCTTGCTAGTTCATGCGCGTAGCGAACTAATGATTGGCAATAAGCCCAATTGGGACAATGCTGTAAAATTGATTCGCCAAGAATACAAAGATTCCTACAAACAACTAACACCCAATATTGATGCTGATGGTTTGTATTGGCTGTCACTGGATTGGCGAATGGGGCAATTTACTTGCAATAGTATACCCAACAAAATGATAACGGCCTATACCTCGGCAGAACAGCTTATTAAGTAGGTGCAAAAAAGAAACCGTACAACCGAGCAACGCGAGTTCATGAACGAAGTGAACTAATAAAAAAGGA
>CAYULH010000072.1:0-26496 GCA_964445645.1 uncultured Aureispira sp.
CCTTTGGGGTTTTTCCAGCAGCATTCAGATTAGTTTTTTCAGAACTTAACAGCCCTACCCTTCGGGGCAATTTAATAATTGATACACTGTATCAATTATTAAATCGTCCCTTCGGGATTTTTTCCACAAAGTTCAAAGTCATTTTCATAGAACTTAATAGCCCCAGATAGCAAGATTGAGGACAAATTATCATCAAAAAAACAAGCATGAGTTATAAAAGTTTAAGAGATAGTGTTAGGGATTTAGAGCAACACGGTCGTTTATTGCGTATCAAGACTGAGGTAGACCCCAATTTAGAAATGGCCGAAATTCATCGTCGGGTACACGATGCCAATGGGCCCGCTATTTTGTTTGAACGTGTCAAGGGAAGCCCCTTTCAGGCACTTTCCAATTTGTATGCCACCCCCGAACAAACCCGTTTCCTCTTTCGTCATACCTTAGATGCGGTTCAGAAGGTCATCGAACTCAAGATTGATCCCATTCAGTTGGTCAAGCAACCTTTTCGATACTTCAAGACACCTTTTACAGCCCTCACAGGCTTGCCCAAAAAAGCGTGGCGCAAACCCATCTTGTACGGTCAAACCAGCATTAGCCAATTGCCACAGGTCAAATCTTGGGGCATGGACGGGGGTGCTTTTGTAACCTTGCCACAGGTGTTCTCTAGGGCACCCCATTCTAAGGATATGATGAAATCCAATCTGGGCATGTACCGAATACAGCTATCGGGCAATGACTATATTCCCGACAAGGAAATTGGTTTGCACTATCAATTGCATCGGGGTATTGGCGTACACCACAAAGCCTATAATGAATCAGATGAACCGTTTAGAGTGACGGTTTTTGTGGGTGGGCCGCCTTCTCATGCTTTTTCGGCCATCATGCCCCTGCCCGAAAACCTGTCTGAAATGACTTTTGCAGGCTTGCTTAATGGCCGTCGTTTTCGTCATTTTGAGCATCATGGACACGTCTTATCAGCCGATGCCGATTTTTGTATTACGGGTACGATTGTTAAGAACAAAAAGAAAAAAGAAGGCCCTTTTGGCGACCACTTGGGCTATTATAGTTTGGCGCATGATTTTCCAGTAATGGAAGTAGATGGCGTTTATCATAGAAAAGATCCCATTTGGCATTTTACAGTGGTGGGGCGGCCACCAGCAGAAGATTCTAATTTTGGTTATCTCATTCATGAGTTGGTCAAGGATTTAACGCCCCAAGAATTTCCGGGACTCAAGGAAGTGAATGCAGTGGATGCAGCAGGCGTACACCCTTTGCTATTGGCGATAGGCAGCGAACGTTATATGCCGTTTCGTGAGAAGCGGCCAGAGGAAATTCTGACCATTGCCAACCACTTGTTGGGGAAGGGGCAAACCACCTTGGCCAAGTATTTATTTATTGCCGATCAGGGCGATGATCCCAATTTGAATACGCATGATATTCGCCATTTCTTCCGTCATGTATTGGAGCGTCTCGACCTAACCAGAGATTTGCATTTCCAAACCAAAACCACGATTGACACCTTAGATTACTCGGGCGAGGGCTGGAATGCAGGGTCGAAGGTGGTGGTGGCTTGCTGTGGCGATAAACGCCGCCAATTGACGGCCGAATTGCCGGCCAATTTTGATTTGCCCCCCGGATTTTCCAATCCTGTATTTGTACAGGAAGGCATCTTGGCGATACAGGCATTGCCTTACAGCGATGCGGAGACAGGCACTAGAGCGATACGCCAATTGGAGCAGCATTTGGAGCGTTATAATTGGGATAATATTCCTATGATTGTAGTGGCTGATGACAGTAATTTTGTAGCGCAAACACTCAACAATTTTTTGTGGGTGACGTTTACACGTTCCAATCCATCGCATGATATACATGGCGTACACAGCTTTGTAGAACACAAACATTGGGGCTGCCGAGGCGCAGTTATTATTGATGCCCGCATCAAACCCCATCATGCACCGCCATTGGTAGTAGACCCTGCTGTGAGCAAAAAAGTGGATCGTCTCTTTAGCAAAGGGGGGGAATTATACCAAAAAATATAGGCTATTTGAGGTAAATTGTTGTAGCTTGGGGGCGAATTATCCAAAGAAGAAATTAATGAATCGTATTTTTTTACTATTTTTTGTAATAGTGACAACTTTACTGGCAGCTTGTGAGGAAAAACCAACGCCTGTTTCTCCGATTATAGAGGAAGAAGAACCCTTGCAAGGAGAGATTGCCGTAGAGGATACTTTGCGATTGAAGGAAGGGCGATTGCCTGAAGATTGGAAATTGGTAGCGTTGGCCGAAGGCTATTATATTGGTTTTCCAAAAGAACCCAAGCGCCGCAGTAGTCGCAGCCAAAAGCGGGTAGATTATGTATTGAAACGCAATAAATATCGTTTTCAGTCTAGTATTACCGATTTGTCCAATTTGGCTTCTTTTCAAGAAAATAAAGCCTACCGAATTGCTTATTATGAAGCGATTGTAGAAGACTTGGCCGAGGATATAGATGCTGCCATTACAGAACAGGACATATTTTATAGCCAAGGTATTTATGAAGGCAGTCGGGCTACACTCAAGACAGACGCAGCACAAGTATATATACAATGTGTAATCATTGATGCTTTGTTATTTACGAGTAGTTTGACCGTTTATGATGAAGAAAAAGCGGCTTATTTGCAATTGAGAGATCGTTTCTTCTATTCTTTTGGAAACCAAGATTATACCGATCCTACTTCTATTATTTCTGAATAACTTTACGCACCTCTGAATAATTACTATTTAATTGTTATAACATTATGAAAATTTTATCCACAGAACAAATACGTGAAGCAGATGCTTATACTATTGAACATGAACCTATCCTTTCGGTTGACCTCATGGAGCGTGCAAGTCGCAGTTTTGTAGATTGGTTTATAGAGCGGTTTCCTGTAGGGAAGTATGCCGCAGTGAGTGTTATTTGTGGCAAGGGAAACAATGGTGGAGATGGTTTGGCAATTGCTCGGTTATTGCAACAATTGAGTTATGATGTTGCTGTTTTTATTGTTAACCTCAAGGAAGAAACTACCGAAGATTTTGAGAGCAATCTGGATCGTATAGAGCAACTGGAAAAGTTGCAGAAATTAGAAGTGCGCTATGTTCAGGAGGTCGAAGATATGCCTATTTTTGGAGCCGAGGAAATTCTAATTGATGCGATCTTGGGTTCGGGCTTGTCTCGTCCTGTAGAGGGCGTATTGGCAGAGTTGGTTCATTTTATCAATGAATGTGACAATACTATTGTAGCGGTAGATGTGCCCACAGGTGTATTTACCGAAGCTCCCACAACTGGGGCTTCGATAGAGGCCGATTATACCTTTACCTTCCAAGCCCCTAAGTTGGCTTTTTTGTTTCCCGAAAACTTTTATCATGTAGGCGAGTTTGTTTACCGCTCTATTGGCTTACATCCGCAATATTTGAAGCAAGTAGAAACACCATACCATTATATCACCCCCCAAATGGTAGGTCGCCTATACAAAAAACGCGATAAATTTGCCCATAAGGGTGTTTTTGGTCATGCACTGCTTATTACAGGGAGCTATGGCAAAATGGGGGCGGCTATTTTGGCTACTCGGGCTTGTTTGCGTGCGGGGGTAGGTTTGGTAACGGTACACGTGCCTATTTGTGGTTATGAGGTGATGCAAACCTCGGTGCCAGAGGCTATGGTAAGCTTGGACGAAGATCGTTTTATTTTTACCAAGGTCTATGACTTGCCCAAGTATTCTACCATTGGAATTGGTTGTGGCTTGAGTACCAAAAATCGCACAAGAAATGCCTTGTGTTACATGCTCAAACATGTTAACAAACCAACGGTACTCGATGCGGATGCCCTTAATATTTTGGGGCAAAGCCCCGATTGGTTTGAGTACGTGCCTGCCAATAGCATTCTGACACCACACCCCAAGGAGTTTGAACGCATGTTTGGACGTGCCTATGACAACTTTGAGCGCAATGAATTGCAACGCCAAAAAGCTCAAGAGTATGGCGTATACATCATCCTAAAAGGAGCCAACACCTGTATTGCCACCCCCGAAGGACTCTGTTACTTCAATTCTACAGGAAACCCTGGTATGGGAACGGCTGGTAGTGGCGATGTATTGACGGGAATTCTAACAGGTTTGTTGGCACAAGAATACAATCCCTTAGAAGCTTGTGTATTGGGGGTGTACATTCACGGCTTGGCAGGCGATATTGGAGCTACTATTCACAGCGAAGAAAGTTTGACGGCTGGAGATATAGTTGATAATTTGGGCAAGGCATTCTTGCAATTGCGTGCTTCGGTAAAATAAAGTCGGAAAGAATGCTTCTTTTCCTCTATTATAATGTCCTTTTAGGACTCTTTGCGAAGAGTCTTGAAAGGTAGGGGCTTATAGATAATCAAGCAAGCAACTGCTGGACAAATATTTGGTCAAACCAGAGCATTATTCATCGTATACACGTAATATTATCACACAAATATTGAGCTTTTTTTCTAATAATACGCCATTCTCTTCTATTATTGGTATCAGGAGAAATGGAGGTTAAAAAATGCAAAAAATCTAAAAATGGGGCCGTCCCTGTCATTATTAGAGATTGTATGAAGTCACGATTTTCATAAATATTCCAATTGGCTAAAATGCAGTTGCATTTCCTTCTAATCCTTGTCCACTCCTGTTGATTGCCGTTACTAGGCTTGGTAGATGCCATTACTTTTAACAGTTCTTTGAACTGTTTGGAGTCATTTTCATCTTTATTTATTACAATACAATCTCGAATTGCTTCCCATTCCTTTCTATTGTAAAAAAGAGGTTTAATACCAGTCAGCATTTGATTAAATTCTGAAAGTCCCAAAATTTTGGTTGTAAGAGAAGCCTCAAGATAAAGCTCTCCCTTGACTCTAGAGGAGGTGGAGATTAAAGCTGGATACCATTTTATTCCATAACAATAAAATACAAATTGATATAATTTTAATTTTTTGTTTGGTTTTATTTCAAATTTATATGATTCGCTTTTGGTTGGATAGCTGCCCATGCAAACTATATTCTTATTTAGGCTTTGCAGTTTCTCTATGAGCTTTGGAGCAAGGGTATATTCAATCACAGTATAAGGAGAAGAAGCTTTATTAAAGGTTATAGCCAGATCAAAATCCCCCTTGTAGGTATAGTAAGATATATAATCAAAGAAAAGGTAATCGATGGTCATTACGCCATCTTGTGCAGGCACTTCTACCTTAGTTTTTCCTACAGTAGTATCAGGAGAATGATAGGGCTCCCACGAACACCGTCCTCTAATAGTGAAATTTACTACCATGTTTGTTATAGCCTTACTTCGTTGGAAATCGTATCTAATTGATTATCAGTTTATTACAGAAAATAGACCAAAGCCATAAAAGGCTGATAATCAATTAGATACAAGATGCTTTTTTAGCTTTTTTGTACTCGCAAAGCGATCTGACTTCCTTTGTACAGTGTACAAAGGAATCAGTAAAGTAAAAAACCGAACTTGTGAGCTCACGAGCGAACCGAGCCTGCGAGCTCACGAACAACGTGAGTAACAAAGCGAGCTAATCCACGAAGTATTATTATAGTTTACATTAATTATCTATCCAATTGTAATACTTATCAGGATTAACACCCTGATTGTATGTCAATTAGATTTCTATATAAAAGTAAGTAAACTATTTTTAACTTTTAAGTTTTTTAGGACAAGACAAGAAATTTTTGGATATAACCTATAGGCATTAAACCAAAATCTGTGCAATTAACTCCTGAAGCAACGCACCAGTGCTATTGTTGGTGCTATTGACCCCCTTGGAACGCAAATCATACTCCTTGAGCAAGTGAAAAACATGTTCCAACTGAGTACGATTGTAGGCTTGTGCAGCATTTTTATAATCCTTCACAAAAAACTTATTGGCTCCAATTGCCTTGGCAATTTCTGTGTCGCTGGCACGCAACATAGATTGGCACACGTACACTTTGCTAAAAAAGTTGTACAAAGTAGCCGTAATCATAGGCAGCGGATGATTTTTGGGGTTGGCAATAAAGTATTTGACAATCAAAAAACTCTTAAAATGATCGCGTTTGCCCAAGGCATTTTGCAATTCAAAAACATTAAAATCCTTGCTAATACCAATATTCTTCTGAATGAGGGTTTTGTCTACAGTTGCCCCTTTGGGTAGATTGAGCAAGAGTTTGTTCAACTCATTGGCAATTTTGGACAAATCACTGCCCAGGTATTCTGCCAACAACTGCGCTGCTGCTGGCTTAATGTTTACCCCTTTGTCCTTGAGAAAATTGCTAATCCAATTGGGAATTTGATTGTCGTACAAGCGTTTGGATTCAAACAAACAAACCTTGGAAGAACTGGTCAACACTTTAGCAAACTTCTTTCGTTTGTCTAGTTTTTTGTGTTTGTGTGCCAATACCAAGATGGTGCTATCCAGTGGATTCTGAAAATAAGGTTCCAGCTTATCCAATGTTTTTAGTTCTTGTGCTTCTTTTATAATAACCAACTGTTTGTCGGACAATACTGGGTAGCGTCTGGCACTGTCCAAAACTGTTTTGTAGTCAATCTCTTTTCCATACAGAATAGTCTGATTAAAAGCTTTGGTGCTTTCGTCCAAAACATGTTCTTCAATATAAGTGGTGAGCTGGTCTATATAGAAACTCTCTTCTCCATGCAATAGGTAAATAGGGCTGTAGCTTTTTTGCTGCAAGGCCTTCATTACTTGTTGATAAGACAATGTTTTTGTTTTTGCCATAATATAGGGAGAATTGCCTATTGGATAGAGTATGTACTACAATCAAAGCGTTAAAGTTACATCTTTGGATGGGAATGTGCAAATTGTTGGCTTATATACAATGGTTGTGGATTCATAATTTAAAAAATAAGGAATTGGCTCTACTTAAAAACATAAAGATAATTTTGTTGTTTTAGAGTACCTAATTGGTTTTTTACCTTTCCAAATCCAAGAATTATCTTAGGATAGTTCTACTAAAAAAACTAACTTTGCTTTTACCCCTCTTTACAAAAGATGGGGGAAATTTACCACCCCAAAAGATGTAAATCTCAGAAGATGATGACAAAGACACGGCACCCAAATAGAGTTATAGGCGAACGAATTGGCAAAGAACCTGGTCCCTTGTTGATAATTTTTGCACAAATTCATGGCAATGAACCTGCTGGGCATCAAGCATTGGATGAATTGTTTAAGGCCATAGATAGAGAATATGCAGACAATCCCAGTTTTGAGTTTATAGGAGGAATTGTAGGTATTATGGGTAATGTGAAAGCTGTGCAAAAAGGGGTGCGTTATATTGATAAAGATTTGAACAGAAGTTGGTTGCCCGATTCTGTTGAGCGCATTAAAGCTACCGATGATTGGGCTGCCTTAGATGCAGAAGACCAAGAAATTAAGGCCAATTTGGAAGTGATTGAAGATTATCGAAACGCCCACAAGCCTACCCGTACCATCATTTTGGATTTGCACACCACCACAGCACATGGTGGCATCTTTACCATTCCTTCTACCAATGATGAAGCGCGCCGAATTTCCTTGGCTATGCACGCTCCTGTACTACACGGCTTTTTGGAAGGACTCAAAGGCACGACTCTGCACTACTTTACCAACGAAAATTTTGAGGGAGATATGAATGCTGTTTGCTTTGAAGCAGGGCAGCACGAGGACGAAGATTCTCACAAACATGCCATCTCGGCAATCATACAATGTTTTAAGGCTGCAGGGGGCTTTTATGCCAAGGATATAGAAAGCAAGCACGACAAACTCCTCTTGGAGCGTTCTCGTGGATTGCCCTTGGAGGCCAAATTAGTATATGTGCATAGAATTACCCCCGAGGATAAATTTTCGATGACTGATCGTAAGATTTACGAAAATTTTGAACCCATAAAACAAGGAGAGATACTAGGCAAGGATAAAAATGGGCCAATTGCAGCGCCTTTTGGTGGCTTGATTTTGATGCCGCTCTACCAAGCACAAGGGGATGATGGTTTCTTTATCATTCAGGAGATGACCCCCCGGCCTACCGATCCGCCAGCAGCATTCTATAAGGAGTCTGTACAGGCTTAGACCTTTGATTAGCATTATAATACAATAATACTAACATGCTCTTGTAGTGACTCCAATAGCAGTGGCTGCATTTGCAAGGGATTGTCTTGTACATTCAGTTCTGTCAATTGAGTAAGTTGTGTCAATTCCAAAGGCAACAAGGTTAAGCAATTTTGTTTTAGAACCAATGTTTTTAATTGTTTCAACTGGCCGATAGAAGCAGGCAATTGCTCCAGCTGGTTGTAAGAAAGTGTTAATTGTTGTAATTGAATCAAGTAGGAAAAGTCTAACCCCAACTCCTTCAAGTTGTTATTATCCAAATGCAATTGCTGCAAGGCATACAGCTGCCCCATAGACTTAGGAAGAGCAGCCAACTTATTGCGGGCAGCATTCAGGTGGCGCAATTGGGAGAGTTGGCCTATAGACTTGGGCAACACCTCAATCTTGTTGTGTTGTATGGTCAATTCTTGTAGTGCCGTGAGCTGCGTAATAGAATCGGGCAATTGAGTCAATCGGTTCAAGCCCAAATGCAGGCATTGCAATTGTTGCAAGGAGGCTAAATGCGTAGGCAATGCGAGCAAGCTATTATTAAACAAATTAAGCTGCACCAAATTTTTTAATTGTCCAAGGTGCTTGGGCAATGTTGTTAGGCTGTTGTGACTAGCCTCTAATGTTTTTAATTTGCTGCACCGTGATAAGCTTTCGGGCAGTGCCGTTAGTTGGTTATCACTAATGTTTAATTGCTCCAACTTATAGAGTGCGCCCAATTCTTCAGGCAATTGCTGGAGCTGATTTTTTTGCACATTCAGCACCGACAATTGACGGCAAGTGCATACATAATCAGGTAAGGCCGTAAGGCGATTTTCGGCAAGCAATAACACCTCCAATTGTGGCCAAGCCCTGTTATGGGGAGCAGGCAACTCCAACAAATGATTTCTATTGAGATACAAGTAATTGAGTTGGGGTAAATGCAGCAAATTGCTGGGCAAGCGCTCCAAGCGATTGTCAGACAAATCCAAAAAGCGCAAATTTTCAAGTGTTCCTAAGCTGTGTGGTAAACTGGTTAGATAATTATAGGATAAATGTAAGGCTTGTAAATTTTTGAGACAGGCAATGGATTCGGGCACTTTCTTGAGGTGCAGGGAGGACAAATCCAGCACTTGTACATTGAGCAAGGAAAGGAGCAACTCCAAGGGACTATGCACCGGCTCTACTTCGGGACGCAATTGCCGCCACCAAGCATGAAACTCATAATAGTTGGATAAGTCCAAGGTAATGTGTTGGCTATCTGATAATTGTAAGGCAAGTTCTATGCTTTCTTCCTTGCCTGTCTCAAGCAATGCTTCTAGTTTTTTTAGGTCTGACATATCAGCACATTCCAAGTTAATGATAGTTTTAGGGTAACACTATGCAACTTATTAATAAACAATAACTATACACAATTGGTTGCAAGGTCACTTCAATCAATTGAAGTGAAAAGTGATGTTTTCTTGTTGCTCAAAGGCAGTTGAACGCTTCAAATACGGGTTGTTGGATAAGTAAATGTGTTTTAGATGGCGCAACTGTAGTAGTGATGCGGGGAGTTGTTCAATAAAATTATTAGACAAATAAAGCCTTACTAGTTGGAGAAGTTGCCCCAAACTATTGGGCAAATGTATAAGTTTATTACCACTTAAAATTAATGAACGCAGCTTGGACAATGCTCCAATGGTTGCTGGTATGGCCTGCAATTGATTATAAGCCACATTAAAGTGTTGTAAGTTGACAAGGGCATCAATACCAGCAGGCAATTCTTGGAAGCGGCAGTGGCTCATAGAAAGGCGTTTGAGGTGGGTCAATTGATGCAGTGTAGCAGGCAATTGCTCCAAGGCATTGTGAGAAACTTCTAGCTCTAGCAATCTGGGGCATTCCATGAGTGTATCGGGCAGCTCTATTAGTTGATTGTGCTTTAGATTGAGATAGGTTAATTTTCGTAAGCCCATCATAGTTTTGGGCAAATATTGCAATTGATTGTGATTGAGATACAATTGTTCCAGTTGACCCAATTGTCCAAAACTATCAGGTAATTGACTCAAATTGGTCTTGGCAATATTCAATAATTTCAGTTGCCCTAGGTGGCTGATGCTAGAGGGGGGATTGCCCATTGGGTTGGAGGAAATATCCAGATGGCGTAGCTGCTGCAAATACTCTATACCACGGGGCCACACTTGCAACTGATTGTGTGCCAAGGATAGACTTTCTAGTTGGCTTGGAGTTGTCCACGCAGGAAATTGTAGCAGTTGATTGTGCGAAACATCCAAATGGTAGAGTTGGGTCAATTGTTGGATGCTATCAGGCAGTTGGCTTAGAGTATTGTGGGAGAGTTCTAGCACTTGGAGCTGTTGCAAGTTGCTGATGCTGTCAGGCAATTGTTGAATATTATTATTGGATAAGTGCAAACGCTCCAAATGCACCAATTTGCCCAATTGCTCTGGCACTTCTTTAATGTTTTTCCAATTGAGATTGATGGTGGTGATTTGCATCAATTGCAATATCAAATCTTCGGTACTGGTATAACGCACCTTTGGATTGCTCTGGTAAATCCACTCAAACAACCCTTCATAAGCAGCTATATCCAAGTCGATTTGCTGGCTTTCTGCAAGCGTAAGAGCTAGTGAAATATTGGCTGCAATGCCAGAATGTAATAGTGCTTCTATTTTTTTTAGCATAAGTAGGGGACAATAAACACGTAAACAACTTAATTATTGTTGCTGATAACGTTTATCAGTGAGCGCTTCCAAAAATGCAACCAAGTCGGCTTTTTCCTGCTGGTTGAGGTGTAGAGGCTGTGCCAATAAGCTATCCCGATTGATAGCACCTTGTACAAATTGATTGGGATTATCATAATAATCGACCACCTCGGCCAGTGTTTGGAATTGCCCATTGTGCATATAAGGAGCCGTAAGGGCTATATTACGCAAACCCGGTACTTTGAGCTTGCCCAAATCACTAGAATCTTTGCTAATGGCAAAACGCCCCTGATCGTTCAAGCCTGCACGGCCTGTAAATAGTCCAATATTTCGGAATTCATCGCCTGTAAAATCAGGCCCAAAATGACAATCAAAGCATTTGCCTTTTTCATTAAAGATGGTACGCCCTCTGATTTGGGCGGCAGTCATAGCTGTGGTATCGCCCTTCATCCATTCATCAAAAGGGCTGTCTCCAACCGATTCTAAGGAAAAAAGATAAGCGGCCAATGCTGCGCCTAAGCTGCTAGAATCTGCCTCTGTACCGTAGATTTGCTGAAACCAAGTCTGGTAAGCACTTGTATTAAGACGTTCCAAAAGGGCAGGGATAGGCAAGCCCATTTCTATAGGGTTGTGAATGGGCATGAGCACTTGTTCCTCAAGCGTAGCTGCTCGGCCGTCATAAAAGAAGTAAGGCCGTGCCATCATATTGATGGCCGAAGGGGTATTGCGTGTTCCCAATTGGCCATGAATGCCCTTGCTCAAAGCAACGGTATCGGCAAAGGCAAAGGAGGGGATATGGCAAGAGCTGCAACTGATACTGTTATCAAGAGACAGTATCGGATCAAAAAACAATTTTTCGCCCAATTCTTCTGCTGTAGTAGGTGTTTCTATGGTTACAAAAGAAAACAAGCCCCCAAGCAGGATTAAAATACTATAACAGCGTATCATCTTTAGTGAATGTATAAAACTAAAACTAATGAATACAACAAAGATACAGGATGTAAGGCGTTTGTTTATTGTTATGGGCTATTTTAAGAAAAAAATAAGGAGTCTTCTAACTGTAGAAGACTCCTCCTTAAATTTATAAGCGCAGTTAATCGCTATTGGATATGCTATCCATTTTTAGTTAAGCACTTCATTGATATTAACCTGTACGCCATTCTTGAAGGCAACAATAAAAGGCGCTACAACACCACGATCTTTTACTTTGGTTCTAGCAGCACGAGCATCTTCAATCGTCTTGAAGCTGGATAGATAAACATAAGTCAATCCATTGGCTTTTTTCTGTTGTTCAATGTAGCCCATTCCCTCCAATTGAGAGAAATTAATACTTTTGGCATCTTTAAAAGCCCCTAATTGTACCTTAAAAGCAATGTCATCCTTGATGCGTTCATTGCCCAAGGGCGCACTGTTGGGCTGTTCTTCTGTTGTAGGATTCTTGGTCCAATTGTTTACAGGTTGCTCCTTGATGGGTGGAGGGGTAGTGCCTGTAGATGTAGGAGCAGAAGGACTTGTATTGGGTTGTTCGGAGGGCATCACCATAGTAGCAGGCTTTGGAGGAGGCAAGGGATAAATCACTTGCGAACTCAATGCCAGACGGTTGCCCAATTGCTTGTTGTCCAATTCTACAGGAACTTTGAAGGCATCAGGATATTTTTGCTTGATGGATGCTAATGCCTGTTCGGTATGAATAGGACTGGCAAAAATGCCCACTCGGTAAGCTTTATCTTTGCCTCGGTTTTCTGTGATAACATTACCATACTGACCCAAATAATCTATTTGTTCTTGGCTCAATTTGTTGGTTACAATGGTCTGAATAAGATAACCTTTTTCGGGCATGGGCATTCCATTGGCTTCATAAGAGAAGGTTTTGCCAGTCGGGCGAATAGGGTTGATAAGTTCCTCTGTAGTTGGCTTGTCAACAGTCACAGTAGGATCACCTTCGTCTACTGCTGCCCCATAAAGATCGCGTTCTACCGTAGGGGAGGCCATCATTTGGCGTGTACCCAACAAGGTTTTTTTGCCACCACTACCCGTACTTACATCAAACACCAAGTTTCTGTAGCCAGATTTGGACACAGCAATGGTATAATCGTGCAAGGGTTCCAAGATCACAGAATACTCTCCATAATGATTGGTGGGGTCTTTGAGGCGTTTTTCTTCGTTTGTTTTGGAATTTCTAATATAAATATTGGCTCCTTTGACTGGGCGTTGTGTTTCTTTGTCGAGAATAGCCCCAATGTAAAAATTCATGGCACAAGGCACCATATTGGGCGCATCAGGATCAATGGTCGGTTTGTCGCCCACAGCTCTTGAAGTAAGGCCATTGTTATTGGCTGCTGCTCCATTATTGGGTGGTTGATAGGTGTAATTATTAGTAGGCTGGCTCGTTACAGGGCGATAGCCCCCTGATGAAGTGCGCTGAAGTGCGCCCTGCTTGTTGGTGGCAGAACCATTAGTATTAGGCGCAACATAAGGGCTATTATTATTATTACCAGCGTAATTATTGTTAGGGTTGCTGTAAACATAACCACTATTATTGCCTGTATTGCCGCCATTGTTACTTGTGCTTCCACTATTGTAGTAAGTGTTGGTTCCATTAGTATTGTCACCATTATTGGTAGAACCCCCATTGTTATTGGTATTAGGAGGGGTAACTGGATCAACTACAGCTACAGCACGTTCGCTTTCATTCACCAAAGGTAAGAGTGTTTCTGCGCCAGTGAGTTTAGCCCTATAAATATTGTAATAACCATCTCTATTAGAAGAGAAATAGCCCATGCGCTTGACCGCATCATAGACAAAGTACATATCATCAAAGGATGAGTTGACTTTATTGCCCAAGTTGCGTACTTCTTTCCAAACACCTCCTTGGTTGGTGGCTCTAAATACATCCATTCCACCAAAGCCTTTGTGATAATCAGAGGCAAAAAACAATTGACCGTTACTAGCAATCATAGGGCTTACTTCATCACCGGGGCTATTGATATTGGGGCCCAAATTTTGAGGTTTTGTCCAGCCACTTCCTTGTCTGTAAATTACCCACAAATCAAAACCACCATAACCACCAGGTAGGTCGTAAGCGGCAAAGTAGATGGCTTGTCCATTGTTGGCAAAACAAGGAAATGATGCAGAATTGCGCTCGCCTACATGCGGAAAAGGATCCCCAGCAGGAAGGTAATTCAAATCTTTCATGCCGTGCTTGGGCATAATCAATTCCATGCCTGTATTGACCAAAGATGCTTGATAAATATGGCGTACACCATTGGTAAATTGGTTGAAAGTGGTTGCGGCCATAGTTTCAGCGGCATTGACAGCCAAGGGACTCAACTTGGTTTGTGATGCAAATTCTACAGGTGATTTTACCAATTTTAGGTTGCTTAATTTATCATCACTACCACGAGTAACCTCATAGAGATAATTGTCTGTTTCAGAAGAAGAACCATTGCCAATGTTGATTTTGCGGGCAGAGGTAAAGAGCAATTTATTTTTGTGCAATACAGGGGCATAGTCATCAAAAGCCAAATGATTGATGTTGGTTTCTTTGGCTACGGTAAAGGCAGATTGGGCAGCAGTTTGCTGTTGTGCAAACAAACAAGCTTTGCGGGCTTGCTCGGCTCTTGCCTTGTTGTACATGCCATATTTTTTGAATTGCTCCATGGCTTCCTTATACTTGCGATTAGCTTGCAAGACCAAACCATAATTAAAATAATTGATGGCTTCGGTGCTAGAGTTGTTGCATACAATAGCATAGCGTTTTTCAGATTCATTCATCTTATTGAGAAAACGATAGCAATTGGCAAGCTTGATTTGCAAATCTAAGTTGCCGGGGTTGTCCATAACAGCACGTCCAAAATGAAAAGCTGCATCTTTGTAGTTGCGAGCACCGTAGGCAGCATTTCCTTTGTCTAATGCCGTTTGTGCCTGTACAGTTGCTCCAGTGAGCAAGAACAACAAAACGAATAGGCCAAACTTGTTCATAGTTGATGTTTTTTGCATTTATTCTGCTCGTGCAGAATAATTTAAAAAATAGATATTTTAAAATTTACTTTTGTCTATGGTATTGAGACGTGAGCAACTCTTTTTTCTTTATAATAAGTAGGTGCAAAAAAGTAACCGTATAATAAAAAATGAGAGATTTTTTCTCAGATCGAGGCGGAAAACAAAGCTGTAACGAGTTACAGCGCGTATTTCCAACGATGAGCTGGGGAAAAAGAATCGTTTTTTAGCCCGTTTACTTTTTTAAGACTACTTAAGAACAAGAAAAGCACCTAATTTATTATTTGGAGGGCTTGAGGATAGAGTTACCCAACTACAATGCTACAAAAAAAAGCGCATATATTAGAGTTCTAGCCCCAAAAAGGGCAGGGGCAACACCGTGTAATAGCCTCTATTGATGGCGTTCCTCCACCAATTGAACCCCTAGAAGTTTGGAGCGCAAGGCGTTTTATTCCAATTCATCAAATTGAAAAATGGGGGTATCGTCTGTTTTGGTATAAATACCTCGGGCCATTACTCCTTGTCCAAAACCACAACTCATATCCGAACCAGCTTCTTGTTCAATTTCTACCATATTATCAATAAACAAGAAAGAAATAGAGCAAGGTGGCTCATCACCCATGGCAAATTCAGAAGTGGTGTATACGGCCGAATTGCCATTGAGTTCTAGTTTTCCAGTAGCTGTACCGGAGTGAAAATTTGGCGCACCATTAACAATATTCAATTCAAATTTGAGGCGGCCATTGTCCAATAATTCCAAGGCAAGGGTGGCACTGCCCTCGGGTTCTTCAGGGTCTTTAAAAACATACATTCCAGTGAGTTGGTCGGCCGAAAAATTGCGAGGGGTAGCCGCTTCTGTGGGAGCATTGGTTCCGTCTGTTTCAGCACTGTCAACAACTGTAGTTGATGGGTCTTGGTCGGTGGGGGCTTCACTATCACAGCTTATTAGCAATAAGCAACCACTTAATGTGATTAGAAGTAGCCATGTTTTTGATGTCAAGGTGTACATGTTGATTAATAGGTGTTTTGGTGTTATAATACAAAAAAAGGACGTATACCGAATACGTCCCTCTTTTGATGGTTATACATTGTTTGTTGCCAATTAGCAACAAAGTTGTTGTTGTATCTAATCTTAGCTGGTTTGAGAGACAGGTTGCAAAATCTCTTGCAATTTGGTCATAACATAATCAATCTCTTCTTTGGTATTATAATGAGAAAAAGAAAAACGAACAGCATTGTAACCCTCTTCTTCGCCCAAAGCAGCAATAACTCTTGAAGGGCCAACCGCTCCCGAATTGCACGCAGAACCCCCAGAAGCACTGATGCCTTTCAAATCTAATTTGAACAGTAACATATTAACAGGCAAGGTAGTTTTGAACGATACATTGAGTACGGTAAACAAATAATCGCCTGCATAGTCCCCATTAAAACGAATATCGGGAAATTGTGTTTGTAATTGTTCTATAAAATATTGGCGCACTTCCTCAATCTCCTGACGACGTGGTTCCAATTCATCAATAGCTGTTTCTACCGCCTTGCCCAAGCCAATAATACTGGCCACATTCTCGGTGCCAGAACGCATTTGGCGTTCTTGTCCTCCACCATCAATGTAAGCACCAATAGGGTTTTTTTTGTTGATATACAAAAAACCAACACCTTTGGGGCCGTGCAGCTTGTGCCCAGAACCCGACAAAAAGCTAATGGGTTGGTCTTTAATATTAATAGGAAGATGGCCTAAGGATTGTACCGTATCGGTATGAAAGTAAGCCCCGTGTTCGGCGCATAAGTTGGCAATTTTTTGAATAGGATTGAGCGTGCCTACTTCATTATTGGCGTGCATCAAGGTCACCAATGTTTTCTTATCGCTACTATCTAATAAACGTCCTAGATGCTCTAAATCTGCTCGTCCATTGCGTTCCAACTTGACCAATTCTACCTCAATTGCTTCATTTTGGAGGCGGTTGACCGTCTTAAACACACAAGAGTGTTCAATAGGGCTGGATATGATACGCTCTACGCCCAAGTCTCGAACGGCACATTTGATAGCCATATTATTGGCTTCGGTACCTCCCGAGGTAAAACAGATTTCGGAGGTGCTAGAACCGATGGCCTGAGCAATAATCTTGCGAGCACGTTCAACACCTGCTCTAGCAGTACGTCCCTCTTGGTGTGTAGAAGAAGGATTGCCAAAATTTTCTTTGAGATAGGGCAGCATAGCATGGAGTACTTCCTCCGAAAGTGGAGTGGTTGCCGCATTGTCTAAGTATACGCGCATAGCACTAGTTGATTTGATAGAGCAGCACTAAAAGTAGGAGTACCTAGCAATACTCTGGTTTGAAAAAACGTATTGAATTCTACCCTGTGTAGAGTTGTATCTACTTGATTGTTAGCGTTATAAGTCTTGATGTTTGTTAAGTAATTGTTGGATAATAGATTGATGATGGTCAATTTTTGCAAAAAAATCTATAGTAGGTGAACCTAAATGATTGGTTAGCAATATCATGTAATATACTCATTAATTCTAAAAGCAGCCTTATAATTCTCCTTTTAGAATACTACTCATATCCATTTTTATTTTTTTGGCTAATGTTTCGGCCATTGTAGTAGATTGGCTTTCGGTATAAATTCTAATAATAGGCTCTGTATTGGAACGGCGCAAATGTACCCAGTTTTCGTTGAGGTGAATCTTGAGTCCATCTACGGTATTTTGTGGATATTGTTGGTATTTTTCTTTGAGACGCTCCAACAATTCATTGATATTAATATCGGGTGTAAGCTGTATTTTGTCTTTGATAATGGTGTAATTAGGATAGCGACCACGCAATTGAGATACAGATTTGTTGGTAGAAGCCATAAAAGATAAGAACAAGGCCACTCCAACCAAGGCATCTCTGCCATAGTGCAATTCTGGATAAACGATGCCGCCATTGCCTTCACCACCAATTACTGCACCCGTTTCCTTCATCATGGTTACTACATTTACCTCGCCCACAGCCGAAGCGTGATAAATGCCTCCATGTTTTTCGGTTACTTCTCTGAGTGCTTGTGTAGAGGACAAATTAGATACTGTATTTCCTTTGTGGTGTTGCAAAATATAATCTGCTACTGCTACAAGGGTATATTCCTCACCAAAAGGCTCTCCAGCTTCGGTAACAAAAGCCAGCCGATCTACATCAGGGTCAACCGCTATTCCCAAGTCTGCATTATGAAATTTAACTTCCCTGCATAGGCCAATCAGGTTTTCGGGCAATGGCTCAGGATTGTGTGCAAAACGTCCGTGCATTTCATCATTAATGGTAATAACCTCACAGCCCAACTGCTCTAATAATGGCACAATAGAAAGCACTCCTGTAGAGTTGATACAATCTACCACCACCTTGTATTGTTGCTCAATAATAGCTTGAGTCTGCACCAAATCCAATTCAAAAATTAAATCAATGTGCTTTTGGATGTACCCCACGGCTTTTTGATACTTGCCCAGTTGTTCAACAGAAGCATAAGTAACATTGCCCGACTCAATCAAATCCAAAATGGCTTTGCCATCTGCTGCCGAAATAAATTCGCCTTCTTTGTTTAAGAATTTGAGCGCATTCCATTGTTTGGGGTTGTGGCTTGCTGTTAGAATAATGCCTCCACAGGCTCCCTCCATTTTTACGGCTACCTCCACTGTAGGCGTGGTAGATAAACCCAAATCCAACACATTGATGCCCATCATGCGTAAGGTTCCTGTTACCAATTGAGACACTACACTACCTGATACCCGAGCATCTCTACCAACAACAACTAAGGGGGACTCACTATCTTGAGCAACCCATTGAGCATAAGCTGCTGTGCTTTCTACAATATCTTGAGCGGTAAAATTATCTCCTGTTTTTCCGCCAATAGTTCCACGTGTACCTGAAATTGATTTTATTAAAGCCAATGGTTGTTTGTATTAGAAAGGTTTATAAAAAATAGGTTATTAGAGTAGTTGCTCTTGTTGCTGCTCTCTAAAGGCGCACAAAAATACGCTTTTTAGGCTATTTAGTAGATTAAGTAGGTGAAAAAAAGTAAGTGTACCATAAAAAAGAGAAAATTTATGGAGTTGTGTATAGCAGCGGCTTGATTTTGGTGGTTGTTTTTCAGTGTAGTATCTTAGAGCTTCCTCCAAAAAGATGTATTTTGAGGTCGTTTGGATTGTAATCATGTCTAATAGTAAGAACAAATCCTTTTGAATACTCTATTTAGTTTTTTTTAATAATACTTATATGAACACGATGTCCCTATATCGTTTAGTTGTAACTGCATTGTTGCTGGGGTTAATTTTTGGTGCTTGCGAACGAATTGTAGAAACTTTGCCCCAAACCGATTGGGATTATTATCCTATTGTAGAAAACAATTATAGAGTGTATCAAATTGATTCTATTGTTTATGATGAATACAATTGCACCATTCAGACCAATCGTTATCAAATAAAGGAAGTAACTGGCTCTAGCATGATAGATGGAGAAGGCCAAACGGCACACCGTATAGAACGGTACTGGCGTGCTGTAGATGGCGATCCTTGGGTATTGGTAGGCGTGTGGAGCGAAAAAAGAGAGGATAATCAAGTGCAGCGAGTTGAAGACAACCAGCGTTTTGTCAAGATGGTTTTTCCTGTTAATAAAAACAAAGAGTGGAATGGCATTACCTACATTCGCCGCGATACTTTGGTGCCTATTCGTGGGGGAACCATTGATTTGTACAAAGATTGGGACATGTTTAGCTATCAAAATGTAGGAGAAGCGTACTTGGATACTTTATCCAATACCCTCTATCCAGAAGCCGTACAAATTATGCAGGTAGACAAAACAAACAATATTGAGCGTCGTTATTCTACAGAGGTGTATGCCAAAGGAATAGGCATGATCTACAAGGAAATGCGTATCTTAGATAGCCAGTGCCGAACACCCCGTTGTGTCGGGCCTAGCGATATTGCTCAGTGTATTGGCACGCCTTGGGAAATCAAAGCCGAGAAGGGCTATATTCTAAAACAAAGTCTTATTGAACATAATTATTGATTGTGTAGGGGCGTATGCTATACGCCCCTACACAATTTCTTCTTCGGATTCTTGCCAATATGGTTCCACTATGCACAAAAAAACCAAAGGCTCGTCACCTGTGTTTTGGAGGTGTTGCAAGGCATTGGGTGGCACCAAAAATACACTGTCTTTTTGTACGTCAAAAACAGTTTCCTCAATGTGCATTTTGCCTTGGCCTTGTAGAATATAATAGGTCTCGGAACTCACCAAGCGATGGGGGAGCGAGGCTTTGCCGACAGGTACAGAGGCATGTGCCAAACTGTAGCCAATAGCCACTGGATCGTGTTTGGGGTGCATCAATTCGCGCAAGTGGGTGTGGTCGCCTGCTACAAATTCAGGTGCCTCTTCTAGTTTTTTGTAAAACATGATAGGTGATTGTTTTAATAAGATTTGTAATGCTTGGATTTGCTCTGGCGCAAGAGTTGGATTCTATTCTTATCCAATTTAAAATATTGCGAACCAATTTTGAAGGCATGGCCCTCTTTTTTGTCGGCCAAATCTGTGATGTCTTGATCTATGGTATGAATAGAGCCTTTGGTATACCTAGCCAAGTAAATATAATCCAAATTGACCACATCGCCCTTGGCAATGCCACAAACTACGACACGCACGGGCTTGCCCAAACGCATCAATTGAGGCATCAATTTAAAATCCCGAATCCTCGAAAAGTTGTCGGCAATCAATACAATGCCTTCACATTTAGGAAATTTTTTGACCCCATATAAGATAGCTTCTATGTCATTTTCTGGAGCTTTGCCCCCCTTGCCATTCCGCATAGCCTCAAAAGCCATGTTTTCAATTGCTTCTACATTGTCCGCACTTTGATAATAACAACCGCCCGAACGTCCAATAGGCCCATCGGGACTATTATCACCATCATTAAAAAAGACAAATTTTTCGGTGGTGTTTTTTTGAATATGGCTGCGTAAATAGAGCAAGGTTTGGGTCAGATAAGGGTGCATACTGCCCGTAACATCTTGCACCACAACATGGTTGTTCCATTGGCTGAGGGTGCGATTGAATACCGTGTAAACCACCGAATCTTCGGTAATTTCGGCAATCACCTTGGAGGGTTCTACACTGCCGTCGGGGTCGGGCACCTCTCGTTCGGTTACGTGCATCACCTTTTCGTATTTTACCTTGTACTCCTTGGGGCGTTTGGGGCCTTTGGTTTTAAATTTTTTGCCTTTTCGGCGTTTGCTTTTGTTTTTGGCGAGATACATGCCCGTCCAAAAACGCTTTCTTTTTTCGGTATAGTTGGTGTCTAGCACCGTTTTGGTGGCGACAGATTTGGACAGAATTTTCTGAATGGCTTTGATTTCCTCATTGGTTTCCAAGGTGCGTGTGGTGGGTTCGTCTACCCGCTTGTCTAGGGCTGTTCCAATGGTAATGCCTTCCTTGGTCGTAACACGATGCGGTTTGAGGTAAATCACAAAACCATGAAAATAGGTCTGTGCTTCCTTGTATTCCATCGTTCCGTTCTGTGCCATCAAGTTCCAGTCAATCAGATTGTTATTAAATGCCTCTGGAAAGTATTCCTGAAACATCTCATAACGCTCTTTATTCAATTTTACTTGGTCAAAAGTCGTACTTCTTCTAAATACGGTATACACCAAATCTATGCGCTCAATCATGGTATCTCGCAAGCTGTGAAACAGTTCCTTGTCCTTTTCTGTAAATAGGAATTTGGAATAGTTCATGGGCAAATAAATGATGTAAGGGCTTTGCCTAGAAATATCATATTGAGGCAACTCAATTTCTTGTGCTTTGGATAATAATTCGGGTGTAACTACTACAGCATCTGGGCTTTGTGCCGCAACAAAAACTGTATTCCACATCAAAATCCAAAAAACAAACAGAAAGCATCGGGATATAAATCGAAAATATTGCTTGATGCAACCTAGTATTGATTGGTCGTCCTGTACTGAACATAACAACATAAATAGAGGCGTTTAGAACGTTAATAGTTGTATAAAATTACCAAATATTTTTGTCTTGGAGTGGTTTGAAAATGGAATAATGGGTAGGAATTGGGTTTTATGTGCTTGGGAAAGGTGTTTTGTTGGGAGGAGATTTGTATTTTGTATGCACGATTTTTTAATAATAGTACTTTTTACTAACATCAACCAATGAATGATTTTTTACAAATTCCGTTTGATACCACCCTCAAACCCGCTCCTCAAATAGCGTTAACAGACAAAAAAGAGCATTTGGAAGTGGTTGCTTATACTTATAATTGGTGGTCTAAGTTTGCAACTGTCGGTATTACTGCATTGGGTATAGGATGTATTTTGTTGGGTTTGAAACTATTGTCAGATGATGTTGGAGGTATCGTGATAGGGGTGTTTATTATGGGAATTTATGGCATAAGCAATGCAGGGAAATTGACCCAAAATCGTTTGGAGTTGTTGATGTTTGAAGATTATTGTACCGTGAAACAATCTGTATTGTTATCCCAACAAGGACAAAATTATGCTTATGAAGATATATTATCCATCAAACAAACAAAAGCACTCAAAATAAACACAGCAAAACAACAACATACTAGAGAATGGGGAGCATTCTTGACTAAGGCACAGTTGGACTACTTAGAACAAGCTTTGCGGGTAATTTGCAATCAAAATCACAAATCTACAGGAGTAGACGAAGATTGGTCGGAGCATTTGATAGAATAAAGGGAACCCTGCTATAGTGGATAATCATCTACAAGATGATAATCCACTATAGCAGGAGATTTAACAAATCATTTATTAGACGAATACGTATGGAACAACAACTGGCTAGTTTGGCACCAGAGCAGGTAAAGGTTTCTTTTCCGAGAAAGGATGTGGTGCAATTGGAAATTTCTTGGCGCAAGTGGAAGGGTTTTTTTATTTATGCTTTGGCAATGCTTTTTTGGATGGCAATTATTGTATGGCTAGTTGTTTCTTTCTTTAGTACGGCGTATCCTTTTTGGATTATACTAAAGGTGGCGTTTAGTGCTTTTTGTGTATTGATGGTTTCGCAGGCTTTGCAACGGGTGCAAGTGATGTTGTTTGGAATGTCTAAAATCACGATTACACCCAAAGAAATACAGCATCAATTGTACAAGCAGCAGAAAGAATGGGGCGATTTGCAGCAGGTGTCTTGGCGCAATATGCAGGGCTTTACGACAGAGTTGCCTACTGCCAATGAAATCAGTATTACAGGCGATCCAACCCCCAACGAACGACTCCGACAACACCTCAATTGGCAGCAATTGCAGGAATTGCGTAAGTGGATGGCGTATTATTTTAAATCGTTTAATGCGTATTATACAGAGGAACAAATCCGATACATTGAGCAGTGGGCAGCTATACAGTATGAGCATTACAATAGAAATCCTCAAGTAGACGAGTTGGAGGTAGATTATTTCCTGAAGGAAACGGAGCCTTTGGGCTTAGAAATAGATTTGTCAGAACATTTGATAGATGATAGCAAACTGTAGTACTTGTTTATAATTATAAAATCATGCAACTTTTAGAACAATTGGAGCAGGCACCCAAGAGTGTGCAGTATGAGTACGAAGCAGGCAGTTTACTTTTTTTGAACTGTTCTTGTTTTAGTGGTCGGTTTTTGCCCAATTTATTGCTTATTCCTCTTTTTGGTGCAATGGCTATGGGTTGTTTTATGACAGGGAGCAATAATTGGTTGGCGGATATTTTTAGTATTGTATTGGGCGTTGCTTTTTTGGGGGTGGTGGTGCTCAATGTGCGCGATGCTTTGATGTATTTGTTGGGCAAAGTAGAGTGGAAAATTTCTAAGCAAGGGGGGCAAGTGCAGTGGTATTTGGGGGCTATTCCTTGGGGCAAACCCAAAATATTTTATTGGCAAGAATTAACGGCTGTTTATTTGGGGCAGCCCAAACGCCCAGAGAGCGACAAAGATGTTCTTATTGTTATAAAAGGAAAACAAACTATTATTATTGATCGCTTTTTGAATTATAAACAACTGGTTTACTTGACCAACTTATTGCGACAACTGCTGGAAGCTCAGAAGCAGGGCGAGCTAGAATTGGCGGTAGATTGGGAAGCGCATTTGATAGATTGATGCTTGGTTTATCTTTTTGCATTGGATGGCTAAAGCATTTTATTAAGTAGTCTCTAAAAAGTAAACGGACTAAAAAACGATTCTTTTTCCCCAGCTAGTGCGCTTCGCTTATGAGCTCGGCAGAGCCTCGGTTCATCGTTGGAAATACGCGCTGTAACCCGTTACAGCTTTGTTACCTGATTATTTGATACACTGTATCAAATAAGTCAGATCGCATAGCGAGTGCCTCGATCTGGACAAAAATCTCTCATTTTTTATTACTTCGTGAGCTCGCAAGCTCGGTTGTACGGTTTCTTTTTTTCATCTACTTAAAAAAACAGTTATTTTTGTAGAAAAAACTAAGCAGTTATAACATGAATGAAGACTTAGGCAAATACATCAATCCATTAACTGATTTTGAAGCTGCTGAAATTGCCAAATTCACCCCTAAAGAACGAGAAGCTTATGAGGAGAGTTTGAAGTATTACCGAGATATTAAGAATGTGGTAGATACTTCAAGAGAAGAAGGTCTCAAGGAAGGCATGGAGAAAGGCATGGAGAAAGGGATTGAGCAGGTTGCAAAAAAAATGAAGCAAGAAGGTTTTACCAAAGAAGCAATTCAGAAACTAACAGGTTTAACAGCAGAGGAAATTGATGATTTGTAAGCATCCAAAATACCCCTAAATCCCTAATAAATCCCCCATGCGTGTAAAAGATGCTTTTGATGTAATTGTGCAAACACCTTCACCAGCAGATGTAGTATTAGAACGCCTCAGTTCTACAAGGCTTAATGTGTGGTTGCCGTATGCCACAAATGGTAAACAAGAATTAACCGGAGTTCCTGTGCATTTTTGGATGCTGTTTGTGGTAGGGTTGATTATTTGCACGCATTGGATGATGACGGGCTATGCAGTGTTTGCTATATTCATGGCTGCTTTTGGTGCCTATTCTATTAACAAAGAGGTCAAAAAGTACGAAAGGGTACAAGCTTATCAGCATATTGTATTAGAAATCTCTCCCAAGGGCGGGCAGATCTACCATCAAGTAAGTCCAGAAGACAAAGATTTCAATACCTACTACAATTGGGGAGAATTGCGAGCTGTGGCTGTCCAAGCAGTACCCAAATCCAAAACCAATCCACCTCCTTATTGTGTGCATCTAACTACCAAAGGCAGAGAAGTATACTTATTTCAAGGCAACTTGAAACAGGAACACTTGGCCTACATTGCCAGTATGATTGAAGCCCTCCTCCAACAGCGCTACAGAGGCACCGTACCTGCCAATTGGATCAAAAAAATAGAAGAATTGGCCGAACCCTTGGTCGTAGATTGGTCTGAACATCTCATTGATGATGACTTGTCTTAGTAATAGTGTTTTGTACAATAACTCCAAATAAAAGAAGGTTAGCACAAAAAAAATAAAAAAAAGGTCGGAAAAGCAAAAAAATATTATTCAATGCAAAATTTTATTTGGTTTAGAATCTTTGTTTAGCACTGTTCTAGCTTTTTGCAATATATCACTGCGTATGTGACCTAAAAAACAGGTTTCAACCAAATTTTATTTTAAAAAAAAGATAAAAATATTCTTTTTTGATGGTCTTGGCCTAAATTATCACTTACAATACACCAAAACCTAAGTTTTTTTATACTCAAAAAAACAGACTCCAACAACAACAATCAAGCAGTTTAACCAAATTGTACATTTTTTTTAGTTAAACTGAACAAATTTCCCAAACAAACGTTCGGTAAACAAGCAGTTGAAAATTTGTTTATCAAACAAACGTTTGGTAAATTCGCCAACAATAGAAGTAAACTACTTTCTTACTATAAGAAGCAATGAATGCCTGTTCAGAAGACAACACGCGAAGAAATTATTGAAAAAGCGATTCAAGTATTTCGCCAACAAGGGTATCATCAAACCTCTATGAGTGATTTGGCTACTGCATGTGGTTTGCAGAAGGGCAGTTTTTATCATTATTTTAAGAACAAGGAAGCCCTGATGCAAGCAGTGTTGGAGAAGCTGCATCATTATTATCGCAAGAAAGTATTTTCTATAGCTTATCAAGAGGATAAGAGCGCCGAGGAGCGTTTTATTGCTTTGTTTAAGAAGCAAGAACCAATTATCTCTGCCGATTTTTCGGGCTGCTTGTTTGGCAATATGACCTTGGAACACAGCATCAATCATGTAGATTTTAGAGCACCACTCAAGGCTTTTTTCTCGGATTGGCAAGCTGCATTCCAGCAATTATACCAAGAAAAAAACAGCCCAGAGATAGCTTTGCAATTGGCACGGCAGAGTGTAGGAGAAGTAGAAGGCGCTTTGATGTTGATGCGTTTGTATGAGGATAGAACGTATTTGACAGATGCTTGTAAGCGAATTTTGGAGCGTTTGCGTTAACGCAAATTTCTCATAGAATGATAATAACAGCATTCGTGCTGATTACATATAATAAATATAAGGGCACGCTGTAAAACATAAAAGACACCCAATAAAGTTAAGTGCTTACCTTGTTACACGCGTGTATAAATTCTTAGAATTCCTTTTTTTACCTTACTTCGTTGGAAATCGTATCTAATTGATTATCAGTTTATTACAGAAAACA
>CAYULH010000073.1:0-26419 GCA_964445645.1 uncultured Aureispira sp.
CGCTTTGCGAGTATTCCATTTTTTAACTTATAATTAATTTTGTCCACCTACTTAGCAAAATTTAAGTAGAAGACAGTTTTCATTAGAAGGCTGTCTTTTTTATCGTCAAAAAAATTAACGAAGTGTTTAGCTCCAAAAACACTTTTTCTAAACCTTATCAAATTGATTTAGAATAAAAAACACTTTTATTTCTTTCTTTCAAAAAAAGTGCTTACTTTTGCAATCGCTTAAGTAAACCCCTTTACAGGGGGAATTTGAAGAAAAAGTAGTAATTAGTTAATAAATGCCTACAATAAATCAACTAGTAAGAAAGGGGCGCAAAAAAATCGAGGAGGCTTCCAAAGCCAGAGCCTTGGATGCGTGTCCTCAGAAGCGTGGTGTTTGTACGCGTGTGTACACCACAACGCCTAAGAAACCGAATTCAGCCTTGCGTAAGGTCGCAAAAGTACGTTTGACAAATGGTATCGAGGTAATTGCCTACATTCCGGGAGAAGGTCACAACTTGCAAGAACACTCTATCGTATTGGTACGTGGAGGTCGTGTAAAAGACTTACCGGGAGTACGTTATACTATCGTACGTGGAGCATTGGATACAGCCGGTGTAGCCGACAGACGACAAGCCCGTTCTCGTTATGGTGCCAAACGTCCAAAAGTTAAAAAATAAGCTTGTTTTAAACAAGAATTAAGAGATAACGATCATACGTTGATTAAGTTCCGAAGAAGTTGGAACTGAAGATTGTCCAAAGAACACAAGTTTTGAGGACAAGCAACAGCTAAAAGATTAAACAAGACAATGAGAAAGAGAAAACCGAAAGTGCGCCAAGTCGCACCAGATCCTCGTTATGGAGATAAGCAAGTAACACGCTTTGTCAACATGCTGATGTTAGATGGTAAAAAAAGTACTGCTTTTAGAGCTTTTTATGATGCCATGGATATTATTGAAGAAAAGACGGGAGAATCTGCTCACGAAACTTTCCAAAAAGCAATTAAAAACGTAATGCCCGCATTAGAAGTACGCTCTCGTCGTATTGGTGGTGCTACGTTCCAAATTCCTACCGAAATACGTCCAGAACGCCGACTCTCCGTCGCTATGAAATGGGTCGTAAAATACGCTCGTCTACGCAGTGGTAAAGGTATTGCTACCAAACTATCTGCTGAGTTGATGGCTGCCGCCAAAGGAGAAGGTGCAGCATTCAAAAAGAAAGAAGATACACACAGAATGGCTGAGTCCAACAGAGCTTTTGCTCACTTTGGACGACGTAGAACAAAATCTAAATAATAGTTCTACCAATCACACACTATAAAAACCTATCCTTATTTTAATATAAGAATTTTTAATCATTTTTCACATAATTTTTTAAGCCACTATTAAGTCATGGCAAAGATAGATTTAACCTATACGCGAAACATTGGTATTGCTGCTCACATTGATGCAGGTAAAACCACTACTACAGAACGCGTTCTGTACTACACAGGGATTAGTCACAAAATTGGTGAAGTACATGATGGTGCCGCTACAATGGACTGGATGGAGCAAGAGCAAGAGCGTGGTATCACTATTACTTCTGCTGCTACCAAAACAGAATGGCCTTGGAAGGACAAGAATTACGCAGTAAACATCATTGATACTCCCGGTCACGTTGATTTTACAGTTGAGGTGAACCGTTCACTACGTGTATTGGATGGTCTAGTGTTCTTGTTTTGTGCTTCTGGTGGTGTTGAGCCTCAGTCTGAAACTAACTGGCGTTTGGCTGATGGTTATAAAGTACCTCGTATTGCATTTGTAAACAAAATGGATCGTCAAGGAGCTGACTTCTTTGGTACGGTACAACAAATGCGTGATATGTTGGGTGCTAATGCTATTCCATTGCAGATACCAATTGGTGTTGAAGATGATTTCAAAGGGGTTGTAGACTTGATTACAGGTCAGGCTATCGTTTGGAATGAGCATGATATGGGAATGACTTTCGAGGTGGTTGATATGCCTGAGGATTTAGTTGATACTGCTGCTGAAGCACGTGAGCAACTATTGGAAGCTGTAGCAGAATACGATGAAACATTGATGGAGAAATACTTTGAAGATCCTGAGTCTATCTCTCACGATGAAATCCGTGCTGCTGTACGTGCTGCTGTTTGTGATATGAGCATTATCCCAGTTATGTGTGGTTCTGCTTTCAAAAATAAAGGTGTACAAGCTGTACTAGATGCTGTATGTGCATTCTTACCTTCTCCATTGGACGTACCACCAGTATCTGGTATGAATCCTGACACTGAAGAAGAAGAAACTCGTTCTGCTGATTTTGATGCTCCTTTCTCTGCATTGGCGTTCAAAATTGCAACAGACCCTTATGTAGGTCGTTTGTGTTTCTTCCGTTGTTACTCTGGAAAATTGGATGCAGGTTCTTATGTATTGAATACACGTTCTGGTAAGAAAGAGCGTATCTCTCGTATCTATCAAATGCACGCTGCAGAGCAAAAACCAATTGATGCTGTATTTGCTGGTGATATTGCTGCTGGTGTTGGTTTTAAAGACATCAAAACAGGAGATACTCTATCTGACTTAGATCATCCAATCGTATTGGAAAGCATGGACTTCCCCGATCCAGTAATCTCTATCGCTATTGAGCCAAAAACTCAAAAAGATGTGGATAAATTGGGTATGGCTTTGGCCAAATTATCAGAGGAAGATCCAACGTTTACTGCAAAATTTGACGAAAACACTGCTCAAACCATTATTTCTGGTATGGGTGAGTTACACTTAGAAATTATTGTTGATCGTCTCAAGCGTGAATTCAAAGTAGAAGTAAACGAAGGGGAGCCACAAGTAAACTACAAAGAGGCATTGACCAAAACAGTTTCACACCGCGAGCGTTTGAAAAAACAATCTGGTGGTTCTGGTTTGTTTGCCGATATGGAATTTGAATTGGGCCCTGCTACGGAGGAATTCTTGGAAAGTGACGACTTCAAAAATAACAAAACACGCCTAGAATTTGATTGGGACATCAAAGGTGGTTCTATTGATAAAGCATACGTTAACCCAATTCAGAAAGGTTTTGATGCCATGATGGACAATGGTATCTTGGCTGGTTACAGCATAGACAGTATGAAAGTACGCGTTTATGATGGAGGTATGCACGCCGTGGATTCTAAGCCTATCGCTTTTGAATTGTGTGCCAAAGAAGGTTTCAAAGCTGCTGCAAGAGGATGTAAGCCTGTTTTGCTAGAGCCTATCATGGCTTTGGAGGTGGTTTCTCCTGATGAGTACATGGGATCTATCATTGGTGACTTGAACCGTCGTCGTGGTATCATGAAATCTCAAGAGCCTAAAGGTATCGGTATCATCATCAAAGCTGATGTGCCATTGTCTGAGATGTTTGGTTACATCACCGACTTGCGTACCTTAACTTCTGGACGTGCTTCTTCAAGTATGATTTTCTCTCACTATGCAGCTGCTCCTAATGCAATTGCTGAAAAAGTGATTGAAGCATCAAAAGAAACCGTTTAATAATATTAATACCAAATAGTATAAAGTCCCGAACTTCGGTTCGGGACTTATCTTTCTAAACATTCATAATAAATCATTCATCGAGGCATGAATCAGAAAATTAGAATTAAACTTCGTTCTTACGATCACAATCTTGTAGACAAATCTACAGCTAAGATCGTCAAGACAGTACGTAACACCGGTGCAGTTGTAACTGGACCGATTCCGCTGCCCACTCATAGAAAAATCTTTACAGTTTTGCGTTCTCCACACGTAAACAAGAAATCTCGTGAGCAGTTTCAACTTCGTACACACAAACGCTTAATCGAAATCTATAGCTCTACTGCTAAGACTGTAAGTGCTTTGGAAAAATTGGAGCTACCTAGTGGTGTAGACATCCAAGTGAAATTAATGTAATTTGTTCATTTGTAGATTTTACTACAATTCTTAAAAAAAAGAAAAGTGGAAGGTTTAATAGGAAAAAAAATAGGCATGACCAGCATCTTCAATGAGCAAGGTGAAAACATGGCCTGTACCGTAGTAGAAGTTGGCCCTTGTGTAGTAACACAAGTTAAAACAACAGAAACAGACGGTTATAATGCTGTACAATTGGCGTATGGCGAGCATAAAGCTAAAAATAGCACACAGCCCATGAAAGGGCATTTTGCAAAAGCCAATACAACTCCTAAATCAAAGGTGGTAGAGTTTCGCGATAGTCTTTTAGAGGCTTCTTTGGGAGATTCTGTAGAAGTGAGCGATGTGTTTGCTGAAGGCGATGTTGTAGAAGTAACAGGTACTTCAAAAGGAAAAGGTTTCCAAGGGGTAGTAAAACGCCACGGATTTGGTGGTGTTGGACAAGCTACACACGGTCAACACAACCGTGGTCGTGCTCCCGGTTCAATTGGTGCTGCTTCTTATCCAGCTAAGGTTTTCAAAGGTATGAAAATGGCTGGCCGTACAGGTGGCGATCGTGTAACCACATCTGGTCTACGCGTAGTGAAAGTATTCGCTGAGAAAAATCTATTGCTAATTAAAGGAGCGGTTCCTGGTCACAAGGGTTCCTTTGTAATTGTGAAGAAATAGTCATGAAATTAGAAGTTTATAATATAAAAGGTGAAAACCTCGGAAGAGAGGTAGAATTGCCAGATGGTGTTTTTGGCTTAGAATTGAACGAAAAACACGATCACGTTGTCTACTTGGCTGTAAAGCAATATTTAGCGGCACAGCGTCAAGGTACACACAAATCAAAGAACCGTTCTGAAATTAAAGGTTCTACTAAAAAAATTAAGCGTCAAAAGGGAACAGGTACTGCCCGTGCAGGTAGTTTGAAAAACCCTTTATTCCGTGGTGGAGGACGTGTTTTTGGCCCTCAGCCAAGAAACTATGGTATTCAGCTCAACAAAAAAGTAAAGCAGTTGGCTCGTAAATCTGCTTTGTCTGCCAAAGCCAAAGAAGGTGCGATCATCGTAGTAGAGGATTTTGTTTTTGAAAATGCTAAAACAAAAGATTACGTTAATCTTTTGAGCAGCTTGAAAGTAGGAGACAACAACTTGAGCGATAAAAAGAGTTTATTGATACTGGATGCTCCCGAAACACCTGCTGCTCCTAGCAAGCCTCAAGTGCCTGCTAAACCTAGAGGTGCCAAGAAGAGAGCTGCTTACGCTACTGCTGTTAAGACATATTCTGATGACTTGAAAGCGTACAAAGAGGCTGCTGTTGCTTATGATGCTACGCTTGATAGCCACTTGGACAAATTAGAAAAGCAGTATGACAATATCGTATTGTCTAGCCGCAACTTGCCCAAAGCTAGTGTAGCTGATGCCAAACTCTTAAATGTTTATCAAATTTTGAATGCCAATTGTTTGGTGCTATCTGAGTCTGCTGTAAGCAGATTGTCTGATATGCTTTCCTAGACGATTTAAATAGATACAATAGTCATGAAGAAAAATATAATTATAAGACCAATTCTCTCTGAGAAGTCCAACAACTTGGCTGAAGATCCGCTTTTGAATCAGTATACTTTTGAGGTGCTAAAAAGTGCCAACAAAATTGAGATCAAAAAGGCTGTAGAAGAGCAATTTGGTGTGACCGTAGAAGCGGTAAATACTTCTATTCGTCCGGGTAAATCTAAGTCACGTGTTGTTAAAGGCCGTCAGACAAAAGGACGTACTTCTTCTATGAAGAAAGCAATTGTAACTGTAGCAGAAGGAGAGTTCATTGAAGGATTCTTTGGTGCAGAAGATTACGAGGAAGATGTAGAATTGTTGGAAGATGATTCACAAGAAGTAAATGCTTAATTACAAGCATTGAATAAGAGAAACAATATTTAATTAACTATAGTCGCGAAACTGATAAATTCGTAAATAACAATGCCAGTTAAAAAGTTTAATCCGATTACTCCTGGTACGAGAACTCGCGTAGCAAATAGCTTTGCCGAGTTGACTACCGATAAGCCAGAAAAGAGCTTATTAGGTAAGTTGACAAAATCAGGAGGTAGAAACAACGAAGGCCATAGAACTGTACGCCACAGAGGTGGAGGACACAAGCGCCGTTATCGTGTCATTGATTTCAAACGCAACAAGGATGGCGTACCTGCTACTGTAAAAAGTATCGAGTATGATCCAAACCGTACTGCTTTTATCGCTTTGTTGGTATATGCTGATGGTGAGAAGCGTTATATCATTGCACCCAACAAATTGCAAGTAGGTGATGTAATTAGCTCTGGTACTGGAATCGCTCCAGACTTGGGTAATTGTATGCCTCTAGGTGAGATGCCAGTTGGTACTAAAATCCACGCTATCGAAACACGTCCGGGTAAAGGAGCTGTTTTGGTTAGAAGTGCTGGAGCAAGTGCTGAACTAGCAGGTAAAGATGGTAAGTATGTCTTGATAAAGTTGCCTTCTAGTGAAACACGCCTTGTATTAGCTACTTGTAGAGCTACTGTAGGCGAGGTGTCTAACAAAGATCACGGTCTTGAGGTACTTGGTAAAGCCGGTCGTAGCCGTTGGTTGGGTCGTCGTCCTAGAGTACGTGGTGTAGCTATGAACCCTGTGGATCACCCAATGGGTGGTGGTGAAGGTCGTTCGTCAGGAGGTCACCCTCGTTCACGTACAGGTATTATGGCCAAAGGTGAAAAAACCAGAAAAACCAAGAAGTATTCTAATAAGTTTATTGTTACAAGAAGAAAAACTAAAAAATAGATGGCACGCTCATTAAAAAAGGGGCCTTATATTTACCATAAGTTGCTAAAAAAAGTAGCTAAGGCCAAAGAATCTAGAAAGAAGACAGTAATCAAAACTTGGTCGCGTTCCTCTATGATCATTCCATTTATGGTAGGAGAGACCATTGCTGTTCATAATGGTAAAACCTTCGTTCCTGTATTTGTAACAGAAAACATGGTTGGGCACAAGCTCGGTGAGTTTTCTCCTACACGTACTTACAGAGGACATGGTGGAAATAAAAAGAAATAATTAACACAATAGCAAAGTTCAAATAAAAGTCATGGAACAAAATAAAGAGTTTGTAACGGCTGTTGCGAAAATAAAAAACTGCCAAATGTCTGCTCGTAAGATGCGTTTGGTTGCTGATATTATCCGTGGAGTAGAAGTAGAGAAAGCTTTGGCTATTCTCAAATTTACTAAGAAAGAAGCAGCGCGTTGGTTGGATAAGTCACTCACTTCTGCTATCGCTAACTGGAGCGTACTAACAGGTGAAGAGGCAGATGATTACAACTTGGTAGTTTCTGCTATTTGGGTAGATCAAGGTTCTCAACTTAAGCGTTTCCGTCCTGCACCACATGGACGCGCGCACCGTATTCGCAAGCACTCCTGCCACGTTACACTACAAGTAACTAACAGAACGGCTTTAGAGCCTGAGGTAGAAGTAGACGATGAGTTGGAATACGAGGAAGTTGAAGCAACTAATTCTTAAAAAGCAGATTAACACTAAAAAATAATATGGGACAAAAGACAAATCCTATAGGTAATCGTTTGGGAATCATCAGAGGTTGGGATTCCAATTGGTTTGGCGGAAAATCTTTCGCAGACAACGTAGTAGGCGATGAGAAAATTCGTCGTTACCTCAAAATCCGTGTTGACAAAGGTGGTATCGCTCGTATCGTAATTGAGCGTACACTCAAGCGCATCACGGTAACTATTCACACTTCTCGCCCTGGTATCATCATTGGTAAAGGTGGTCAAGAAGTAGATAGTATCCGCGAAGAGTTGAGAAAATTGACTCAAAAAGATGTACAAATCAATATCGTAGAAATTCGCAAGCCAGAGCTAGACGCTCAGATTGTGGGGGAAACAATTGCTAAACAAGTAGAAGCACGTATCAATTATCGTAAAGCTACCAAAATGGCTATTCAAGCAACTATGCGTGCTGGAGCTGAAGGTATCAAAGTACGTTTATCTGGTCGTTTGAATGGTGCAGAGATGGCCCGTTCAGAGGAGTACAAAGAAGGTAGAAGTCCTTTGCACACTTTTAGAGCAGATATTGATTATGCTATTGTTGAAGCATTGACCGTTTATGGTAAAATCGGTATCAAAGTATGGTTGTGTCGCGGAGAGATTTTTGACAAAGTAGACTTGTTCCCAACACCTGCTAAACGTGACCGCAAAGGTGACGGCCGCAGTCAGGGAGGAAGAGACGGACGTAGAAAATCGGGTGATCGTAACCGCAGAAGAAAATAAGGCAGACAATATTTAAACTTTTAGAAAGTTTTTCATATTTTTGCACTCGCTTTGAGGGTCTGCTAGTCAGACCCTTAACACACATAGCGAGACTATTCAAGGAATTTAATTAATTGTACAGAGATGTTACAGCCAAGAAGAACAAAATATCGCAAGCAGCAAAAAGGTCGCAATCGTGGACTAGCGCATCGAGGTTCTAAAATCGCTTTTGGTTCATTTGGACTAAAAGCTGTAGAAGACACTTGGATCACTAGCCGTCAGATTGAAGCTGCTCGTATCGCTATGACACGCTACATGAAACGTGAAGGTAAAGTGTGGATTCGCATTTTTCCTGACAAACCAATTACCAAGAAGCCTGCGGAAGTACGTATGGGTAAAGGTAAGGGGGCTTTGTCTCACTATGTAGCTGTTATCCGACCCGGAAGAATCATGTTTGAGTTGGACGGTGTGCCAAGACATGTAGCAGAGGAAGCGTTGCGTTTAGCTGCACAGAAATTGCCCGTAGCCACTAAATTTGTCGTTCGCAACGACTATACAGAATAATAACCGTTTAAATCAAGATAGGAAATGGCTAAGTTAGATTTAAAAGGCCGTAGTGTAGAGGAGCTAAAAGAGGAGTTGGAAACAACTCAGAACCATTACTACTCACTGAAATTTAATAATGCAGTATCTACTTTAGAAAATACTGCTGAAATTAAAACAGTACGTCGTAATATTGCTCGCCTCAAAACTGCACTAAGAGCCCACGAGCTAGAAGGATCTACTCAAAAAAGAGATAAAATCCAAGCTAGACGTAAATTAGCAAAAAAGATTAAAAAGTAATTTAAATAGATTCCGCAATGGAAGAAAATAAAAGAAACTTACGCAAACAGCGTGTAGGGATCGTCGTTAGCAACAAAATGGATAAAACCATTGCTGTTTCTGTAGAGCGTCGTGTGAAGCACCCTATTTACAGCAAAACTGTAAAGAAATCCAAAAAATACTTGGCACACGATGAAGAAAATAGTTGCTCAATTGGTGATACTGTTCGTATCATGGAGACTCGCCCTCTAAGTAAAAACAAGCGCTGGAGATTAGTTGACATTTTAGAACGCGCGAAATAGAATAATAAAGTCATGATACAACAAGAAAGTAGACTTAGAGTAGCGGACAATACAGGTGCAAAAGAAGTTCTTTGTATCAAAGTATTGGGTGGATCTAGAAGACGTTATGCTTCTATTGGTGACATTATCGTTGTTACCGTAAAAGATGCTGCTCCCGGAGGTCTAAAAAAAGGTACTGTTTCTAAAGCAGTCATCGTGAGAACGAAAAAAGAAATCCGTCGTAGAGATGGTTCTTACATCCGCTTTGACGACAATGCTGTCGTTTTATTATCGGCTAGTGAAGAGCCTCGTGGCACACGTATTTTTGGGCCTGTTGCCCGTGAATTGCGTGAGCGTGATTTTATGAGAATTGTTTCCTTAGCACCTGAAGTACTATAATAGTAATGAAGAAATCAAACAAAAAAATCAAAAGCCACATCAGAAAAGGAGATACTGTAAAGGTTCTTTCTGGTGATAGCAAAGGCGACACTGGTGTTGTAGAACAAGTGTTCGTTGATGACTACCGCGCTATTGTAAAAGGTGTGAACATGGTAAAACGCCACGTACGCCCCTCAGCAGAACAGCCTGGTGGAATTATTGAAAAAGAGGCACCCATCCATATTTCAAACTTGATGTTGGTAGATGCAGATGGTGTAGCCAGCCGTATTAAAAGAGATAGAAACGAGAATGGCAAATTGGTTCGCGTTTCTAAGAAAACACAACAGATTATATAACAATGGAATATCAACCTACTTTAAAGCAAAAGTACAGAGAAGAATTGGTGCCCAAACTAATGGAGAAGTTTCAGTACAAATCCGTTATGCAAGTACCTAAGTTGACTAAGATCTGTCTATCTCAAGGTGTTGGTAAAGCTACTTCTGACAAAAAGCTAGTAGACAATGCTGTTAATGAAATGACATTGATTGCTGGTCAGCAAGCTGTTAAAACGGTTGCCAGAAAATCCGTTTCTAACTTTAAGTTGAGAGAAGGAATGCCAATTGGTGCCAGAGTAACACTACGTAACAATGAGATGTACGAATTCTTGTACAAATTGATCGCTATTGCACTACCACGTGTACGTGACTTTAGAGGAATCAACGACAAGAGTTTTGATGGACGTGGTAATTATACTTTAGGTGTTACCGAGCAAATTATCTTCCCTGAGATTGATTTGGACAAGATCCCAAGTATCACAGGAATGGATATTACTTTTGTAACTACTGCCCAAACAGACGAAGAAGCATTAGAATTGCTCAAGTTGTTAGGATTACCTTTCAAAAACCAAAATCAAGATTAAAAATGGCTAGAAAAGCAATTATCGCACGCGAAAAGAAAAGAGAGCGTTTGGTTCAAAAATATGCTGAACTACGTGCCGAGTTGAAAGCAAAAGGTGACTATGAAGCCTTGGATAAATTGCCCAAAAACTCTTCAAAAGTACGTTTACACAATCGTTGTCGTTTAACTGGTCGTCCAAAAGGATATATGCGCCAGTTTGGAATATCTCGTGTAACATTTAGAGAAATGGCTTTGAAAGGATTAATTCCTGGTATCACTAAAGCAAGCTGGTAAACACAACAGCACTCATTATCCTCGTCCAAAACGAGGAAAATATAACAAACAATTTATCAATCAGTAATTACATCCCTCTCAGGGATAATGATTGCGATTAAAACAGAAAGTATGGCACTTACTGATCCCATTGCGGATTACCTAACCCGTATTCGCAATGCACAGATGGCTGGACATCGTATCGTTACTATTCCTGCATCTAACTTGAAAAAAAGCATTACTGAAATTTTGTACAATCAAGGATATATTCTCAAGTACAAATTTGAAGATACTGCCAACAACCAAGGCCAAATCTTGATTGCCTTGAAATACGATCAAGAAACCAAAGAGCCGGTTATTCAAAAATTAAAAAGAGTTTCTCGTCCGGGGTTAAGACACTATGTAAAGGCTGCCGATTTGCCTAGCGTAATCAATGGCTTAGGAACAGCAGTTGTTTCTACCTCTAAAGGTATCTTAACAGACAAGAAAGCAAGAAAAGAAAACGTTGGTGGTGAAGTTCTGTTCTACGTCTACTAGATTTAAGTAGAGTTTTAAGTTAGTACAAACGAGACCGTAATATTTAAAATAAATTCAAATGTCAAGAATAGGAAAAGCTCCAATCGACGTACCAGCTGGAGTAGAATTTAAAATTGACAACAATCTAGTTACTGTTAAAGGCGCTAAAGGAACATTGACTCAAAAAATTGAGTCGGATGGTATCAGTGCTTCACTAGAAGACGGACAGATTGTTGTAAAGAGAGCAACAGAGCAAAAACGCCACAAAGCAATGCACGGTTTGTACCGTCAATTGATTGCTAATATGGTAGAAGGTGTTTCTAATGGCTTCAAAATAGAGTTGGAATTGCATGGTATTGGTTATCGTGCTAAGAACACTGGTCAATTATTAGAATTAGCATTGGGGTATTCTCACCCTATTATGTTTGCTATTCCAGATGAGGTAAAAGTTGAAACTTTATCTGAAAAAGGTAAAGCTCCATTGATTACTTTGACAAGTATCGACAAACAATTGGTCGGACAAATTGCGGCAAAAATCCGTGGATTCCGTAAAGTTGAGCCTTACAAAGGTAAAGGTGTTCACTTCAAAGGAGAGGAAATTCGTAGAAAAGCTGGTAAGACGGCTGCTAAATAATCTAGTTAGATAACACGCTCTTAAATATAAATTAATCATGAGTTCTAAGACACTAAGCAGACGTCAGAAGGTGCATAAACGTATCAGAAAGACAATTTCTGGTACTGCACAAAAACCTCGCTTGTCTGTATATAGAAGCAACAGTGCTATTTATGCACAGTTGATTGATGATGCGACTGCTACTACATTAGTTGCTGCTTCATCCAAAGATAAGTCTATCGAAAACGGTACAAAAATCGACCAATCTAAAGCAGTAGGTCGTTTGTTGGCTACCCGTGCATTAGAAGCAGGTATCACAACAGTTGTATTTGATCGTAGTGGCTACATCTATCACGGTCGTATCAAGGCATTAGCTGATGGTGCACGTGGCGAGAAAAAAGAAGATGGAACCAACGAATTGTTACAATTCTAAATTAAAACGAAATGGCAAAGAAGAAAAATAATCGAGTAAAATCCAACGAATCTGAAATGAAGGAGAAGTTGGTAACGCTAAATCGTGTTGCTAAAGTAACCAAAGGTGGACGTACATTTAGTTTTGCAGCAATTGTGGTAGTTGGTGATGGAAACGGTACTGTAGGACATGGCTTAGGCAAAGCTAGAGAGGTAGCAAGTGCTATTACAAAAGCTGCTGATGACGCTAAGAAAAGCCTAATCAAAGTGCCTGTATACAATGGTACTATTCCACATGCTCAACACGGGCGTTATGGTGCAGGTAAAGTTTTGATTAAGCCTGCTGCAGATGGTACAGGGGTTATCGCTGGTGGTGCTATGCGTGCCGTATTGGAGGTAGCTGGTGTACAAAATGTATTGGCTAAATCATTGGGAAGCTCTAATCCTCACAATGTAATCAAAGCAACTATTGATGCCTTAGGTAAATTGAGATCTCCTCTAGATATTGCTAAAAGAAGAGGCATTTCCTTGAATCAAGTTTTTGAGGGCTAATCTTTTAAACAAAATTTAAAATGGCTAAAATTAAAATTACTCAAGTGAAAAGCGTCATCGACCGCTCTAAACGTCAAAAAGCAACTATGTATGCTTTGGGTTTACGCAAAATGAACCAAACAGTAGAGCATGAGGGTACGCCTCAAATCTTGGGCATGGTAGATAAAGTTAAACACTTGGTGACCATAGAAGAAGCATAAGCTCTTTTTGGTACCGTGTTATTAATAATTATAATTATTGGTCGTGACCAATAAGATAATTCAAAAACAATGAAACTTAATAATTTAAAACCTGCTAAGGGTTCTGTTAAAAATAGAAAGCGTATTGCACGCGGAGTAGGAGCTGGCACTGGCCGTACAGCGACAAGAGGTCACAAAGGCGCAAAATCTCGCTCTGGCTATTCTAATGCTCGTTATTTCCAAGGAGGTCAAATGCCTTTACAAAAAATGGTTCCTAAGCGTGGTTTCAAAAATACACACCGCCGTTACCAGTCTAGTAGAGCAGCAGAAAATGTAGTTATCAGTTTGACACAATTGGCACACTATGCTGATAAAGCTAATGTTACAGAAGTAACACCTGCCTTATTGGAGCAGTTGGGTGTTGTTGCCAAAGGCGATTCTTTAAAAGTATTGAATAGCGGCGAATTGACCAAAGCACTAGAGGTAACTGCAGATCGTTTTTCTGCTAGTGCCAAAAAAGCAGTAGAAGCTGCTGGTGGTAAGGCTTTCTTAGAAATCAAATTGAACACTTTGCAGGGTATTGCTCATGCAGAAGGTGTAGATGCTGTTGATTTGGATCTAGTACGTAAGCATGTAAGTTACGTTGGAGAAGACGACAAATTACACGTTGTAGCTGAAGGTAGTATTTCTAAGAAATTGACCTTAAAAGTTAATAAAATCTCTGAAGAAGCCAAGCAACAAGTAGAAGCCCTAGGCGGTACTGTTGAATTGGTATAAGAATAATAAAATTGGAAAGGAACATCTACTTTTCCAATTTTTTCTTTCTCTTCATATAATTGTTGTTTTGTACTCAATTGCTCTAAGTAGTAAGAATTTAACTTGGATTACTTGTACGGTTGTGATACAAAAGATTTCTAATAATACAATAAGACAATGAACGGTCTAATCAAAAAAATCCAAGATATTTGGGCTATTGAGGACTTGCGTAATCGCATCCTTATTACCATCGGATTTCTTGCAGTTTATCGCTTTGGAAGTTTTGTCATTTTGCCAGGTATCGACTCTGAAGGCTTAAAAAATGCCTTTGGTAGCGGTGGTGGACTTATTGACTTGTTAAACTCTTTCACGGGTGGTTCTTTCTTCAAAGCAGCAGTTTTTGCTTTGGGAATTATGCCTTATATCTCTGCTTCGATTATTGTGCAGTTGTTAGGTTTTGCAGTTCCATATTTCCAGAAACTACAAAAAGATGGAGAAAATGGTCAACGCAAACTAAACCAGATTACAAGAGTTATAACTATTGCTATTACTATTGTGCAGGGATCTGCTTACTTGGGGTATATCAATGGTTTAGGTTCTGGCGTAATTGTACCCGGTATCCCTCCTACAGTATTTTGGTTGTCTAATATCATTATCTTAACTGCTGGTACAATCTTTTGTATGTGGTTGGGTGAACGTATTACCGATAAAGGAGTAGGAAATGGTATTTCTCTATTGATTACAGCAGGTATTATTGCGGCCTTACCTGGTGCTTTTGTTGCTGAGTTTGAATTGAGACTGGGTAATGGGGCATTAATTATCTTTATCTTAGAAATGGCTTTATTTGTTGCTGTTGTAATGGCCAGTGTAGCTTTGGTACAAGCTGTTAGAAAAATTAAGATACAGTTTGCCAAACACATGATAGGACGTAGCAACCTCAATGAGCTTGGAACAGAACGTGATTACTTGCCTATCAAACTGAATGCAGCAGGTGTAATGCCGATCATCTTTGCTCAAGCACTTATGTTTGCTCCGGGAGCCATTGCTGCCGCAGTTAATAGCGATGCTCAAATATGGAGAGATTTAGCAGATTTTACTTCTGTAGTATATAATGTTGTTTTCTTCCTTTTAGTAGTTGTATTTACTTATGTATATACTGCTTTGATTGTAAATCCTCAACAATATGCCGATCACTTGAAGCGTCAGAATGCTTTTATTCCCGGTGTAAAACAAGGTAATGACACAGCAGAATACATTGATGAGGTAACTACCTTAATTACATTACCTGGTTCTATTGCACTAGGACTTATTTCTATCATTCCGGGTTTGGCTGTAGCGGCTGGTATTGCAAGCAACCCTAACTTTGCTATCTTTTATGGTGGTACTTCTCTATTAATCTTAGTAGCAGTGGTATTAGATACTTTGCAGCAGATAGATGGACATTTGTCTATGCACGGTTATGATGTTAGAAAAATCAAAGGAAGAACTAGAACCACAGATAATATTGATGTAGATAGCTTAACTTAATTTAAGAAGCTGAACATCCAAAGAAATTCAATCAGATTTAATTAACAAACATACTTGGATCTGATTAAAATAACACCTTATAAATTAGGTAATCTCATTTTTAAGTTAGATATTTGCAGTCCGAAAAGAAAATCGAATGGCCAAGCAAGAATTAATCCGTCAAGACGGAACCATTGAAGAGGCATTGTCTAATGCCATGTTTAGAGTTAAGTTGGAGAATGACCATGTTATAGTTGCTACTATTTCTGGAAAGATGCGTATGAACTACATTCGTATTTTACCTGGCGACAAAGTTGCGGTCGAAATGTCTCCTTATGATTTGACTAGAGGACGTATCATATATCGTTATAAGTAAAAGTAACCATTATCATGAAAGTAAGACCATCAGTAAAAAAGCGTTCTGCAGATTGCAAAATTGTACGCAGACATGGCAAAGTTTACATTATCAACAAGAAAAATCCTAAGTTCAAGCAACGTCAAGGATAATTAATAGTAGCATAAATTTTAATCGTTAGATATGGCTCGTATTGCAGGGGTAGATTTGCCCAAAAATAAGAGAGGTGTAATTGGCCTAACCTACATTTATGGGATAGGTCTAACATCGTCAAAAGAAATTTTGGCAAAAGCGGATATTGATCCAAATATTAAAGTAAAAGATTGGAACGATGCCAACATCAAAAGCATTCGTCAAATCTTAGCTGATTCTTATACAGTTGAAGGTCAACTACGTACAGAAATCCAATTGAACATCAAGCGTCTAATGGACATTGCTTGTTACAGAGGATTGCGTCACAGAAAAGGATTACCTTTGCGTGGACAACGTACACAGACCAACGCTCGTACTCGTAAGGGTAAACGTAAGACTGTTGCGAACAAGAAGAAAGCTGGTAAATAATAAGTAACAACGACTAGATTAGTAATATAGTTATGGCAAAGTCTAAAAAAGTAAAAAAGAAGAACGTAAAAGTGGAGCCACAAGGACAGGCCCACATCCGCGCTTCCTTCAACAACATCATCATTACTCTTACCAACAATGCAGGTCAGGCTATTTCTTGGGCTTCTGCAGGAAAAGCTGGTTTTAGAGGTTCTAAGAAGAACACTCCTTATGCGGCACAAATTGCTGCTACTGACGCAGCAAAAGAAGCGTATGATTGTGGTTTGAGAAGCGTAACCGTATATGTTAAAGGGCCAGGTTCTGGACGTGAAGCTGCAATCCGTGCAATTGATGCTGCTGGTATCAAAGTAGTTCAGATTTTGGATGTTACTCCATTGCCACACAATGGATGTCGCCCTCCCAAAAAACGTAGAGTTTAAAAGAAACGTTCTACTAAATTAATTAGGTGCAAATGCTCTTCTATCAATGGGATTAGTAGTTGTATCAAAAAATCTAAATCAGTTGTAAATGCCTTTCTATCGACGGGACTGGTAGTTGCAACACAAATGTTAAATAAACAATGGCAAGGTACAGAGGACCTAAATCAAAAAAAGCCAGAGCACTTGGTGAGGCAATTTTTGGTTACGACAAAGTTTTTGAAAAGAAAAAATACGGCCCAGGACAACACGGCCCATCAAAAAGACGTAGACAAAAGTCTGATTATGCTATCCAATTAATGGAAAAGCAAAAAGCAAAATACACGTATGGTGTACTAGAGCGTCAATTCCGCAAAATGTTTGACAAAGCCAGCAGACAGTCTGGTAAAACAGGTGAAAACTTGTTCAAACTATTGGAAGCTCGTTTAGACAATGTCGTATTCCGCATGGGAATTGCTCCTACTCGTAGAGCAGCCCGCCAATTGGTATCACACAAGCACATTGCCGTAAACGGCGTTGTTACAAATGTCCCTTCTTGCACGCTAAAACCTGGTGATGTTGTTCAGGTTCGTGGTAAATCACAGGGTAAAGAAGTAATCCTAGACTCTTTAGCAGCCAATGCTGCCAATGTCCGCAAATTCTCTTGGTTAGAGTGGAACAATGATAAGATGGAAGGTGTCTTTATTCAAACACCAACTAGAGAAGAGATTCCAGAGAAAATTAACGAGCAGCTCATCGTTGAGTTGTACTCTAAATAATTAGTAGCTCTAAGTTTATATGGTAGCTATATTTTAGGACTTCCCCACCGAAGTCCTAAAATCGTTTAGGGCAAAAGCCCCTTGATTCAGAAATTCTCAACCATCAGATACGATTAATCTTATGAGTTTATTAAACTTTCAGAAGCCAGACAAAATTTTGCTTAAAAAAGCAGACGATTTTGAAGGGCAATTTGAGTTCCGACCATTAGAACCCGGGTTTGGGCAAACTATTGGTAATTCCTTGCGACGTGTTTTGCTATCTTCTTTAGAAGGCTATGCTATTTCTGCAGTGCGTATTCGTGGTGTCGACCACGAATTTTCTTCTATCAAAGGAGTAGTGGAAGATGTAGTAGATATTATTCTCAATCTAAAACAAGTGCGTCTAAAATACTTGTTGGATGGAGAAATTGATGGTTCAGAAACCATCTACGCTACAGTTAATGGCAAAAGTGTGTTGACCGCTGGCGATTTGACTGCTGATGCCACTGCTTTTGATGTAACCAACCCAGACTTGGTTATTTGTAATATGGAGCCTTCCGTTACCTTAGAAATTGAGCTTAGTATTACCAAAGGTAGAGGATATGTTTCAGCAGAAGAAAATCTTCCTAAAGATGCACCTATTGGGTATATTCCAATTGATGCCATCTACACACCTATCAAAAATGTAAAATATGCGGTTTCAAGTAGCCGTGTAGGACAACATACAGATTACGAGAAGTTAACTATTGATTTGAAAACAGATGGAACCATCCATCCTGAGTATGCTATCAAAGAAGCTTCCAAAATCTTGATCCAGCACTTGATGTTGATTTCTGACGAAAACATCACTTTTGATGATGAAGCCAGAAAAGAAGACAATATTGTGGATGAGCACATCTTGCACATGCGTAAGTTGCTCAAGACTTCACTAGAAGATTTGGATTTGTCTGTTAGAGCATACAACTGTTTGAAAGCTGCTAAAATCAACTCTTTGGCAGATCTAGTACATTACGAAACACACGAACTATTGAAGTTCCGTAACTTTGGTAAGAAATCTCTAGTAGAAATTGAAGAGTTGTTGGTAGAGAAAAGCTTATCCTTTGGAATGGATTTGTCTAAGTATAAACTAGACGAAGAATAAAATACCTTTGTAGGTACATCTTTATTATAAAATTTACAGTAACGGAAATACCCTTTTGTGGTGTAAAGTACGTGCTGTGATGTAAAATTAATTGTTAGTCATGAGACACGGTAAAAAATTTAACCATCTTAGTAGAAAGAAAGGCCACCGCAAAGCCTTATTAAAGAACATGTCTATTTCTTTGATTAAGCACAAGCGCATTAGCACTACTGTTGCTAAAGCTAAAGCATTGCGTAAATACATTGAGCCTTTGTTGACTAGAGCCAAAAAAGTTAACTCTGCTGAAAAGATCGAGCAAGCTACGCACCACAGACGTGTAGTATTTAGCCACTTACAAGACAAAGAGGCTGTTAAAACATTGTTTGGTGAAATCGCCGTTAAAATTGCTGATCGTCCCGGTGGTTATGTTCGTATCATTCGCACTGGTTTCCGTAAGAATGATGCTGCAGAAATGTGTATCATTGAGTTGGTTGATTTCAACACAGATGCACTAGAATCTAAGACAGTTAAGAAAAAACGTACACGTCGTAGTAGAAGAAAGAAATCTTCTGATACTCCTGCTGAAACTACAACTGCAATTGCAGAAGCAGCTGATGATGAAGATGCTGTTGCAGAAGATTCATCTAGTGAAGAAGAAGAATAAACCGCTTCTCTCTTCTACCATAGAAGTCATTCCAATAAGCATTGGAATGACTTTTTTATTTAGCCTCTATTTGATAATTCGATATGCACAATTGGACTTCTTGGTTGCATCAATGGCTACGCAAGCTTTTGGGGGCAGAGTTGGATGATAAGCTCAAGCAATATTTTCTGTCAGGAGCTTATAAGTCTATCGTTATGCAAGGAGCTATTGCCGTATTGACTTTTGGTACAGCCTTGTTTATTGCACGGGTAACAGGAGAGGAGGGATTTGGGGTGTATACCACGGTATTTACTTGGATTGCCATTATTAGTGTGGGTGCTACCTTGGGTTTGGATGATTTAGTATTGAAACAACTGCCTGTTTATCAAGAGCGACAGCAGCCTGCTCTTATTTATGGTTTGCTGAGGTGGGCCAATGGCTGGGGATTATTGGTTGGAGTGGGCACTGCTTTGCTTGTTTTGTGCGTGGCTCGATACAGCACTATCAATGGCCTGAGCAATTATTGGGAGTATTACCAGTGGGCAGTATGGGTGATTCCTTTGTTTGTACTCATGCACATCAACCAAGCTAGTTTGCGTGCCTTGGGTTTTTTGGGTAGGGGGCAGATAGCCGAAAAGGTAGTACAGCCATTTTCATTTTTGGGTTTGCTTTTGTTTTTTTGGTTTTTGTATCGGCAAGATTTGACAGATATGGAGGCGGTCATTGCACGAGTGGGGTCTTTTGTCATCACTGCTCTAGTTGCCTTGTATTTATTAGTTAAAGTAACCAAAAACTACCAAACAACCACTCCTAAACAAGAGGCTGGAATGTGGTGGGGAAGCAGTCGCTATTTTGCCTTTACCTCTTTGCTGTATATTATCAATACTAGAATAGATATTGTACTTTTGAGTTTTTACCAAGTTCCAGAGGCGGAAATTGCTTATTATAATGCCGCACTCAAACTTTCTGACATGGCATTGATTCCATTTGCGGTCTTGTATACGGTTACGGCTCCTATGTTTTCCAAGTTGTATGTGGCAAAACGTTTGGATGATTTGCAGGAATTTTATACCAAAACAACGCGTTTGTCTTTTTTTGTCATTGCAATTATTTTATTACTATTAATAATTGGTGGTGACTGGTTTTTGGTTTTATTTGGGGCTAATTTTACTAAGGGCTATCCTATTTTATTAATATTATGCGGGGTAAAATTACTGCATGTTTTTGTAGGGCCAGCCAATTATTTGGTTATGATGATTGATTTGGAACGAGTCGCTACATGGATTTTGTTGTCTAGTGTATTGTTTACCATTGGTCTTCATTACTATCTAATTCCTCTTTATGCTGGGCTGGGAGCAGCTTGGGCTACCTTTGGAGGCTTGTTATTATTTGAACTTTTACTCACGGCATTGCTTTATTACAAGAGTGGGATCTTTCCTACTATCTTAGGAAATATATGGAGAAAGAAAAAATACTAGGGTAGGTCTTTAAGTTCCATAGATTGATAAAGAAAAATACTGTACCTTTGCCTCATTACTTAGGGTTCTAACATACACCATTTATATCATGGATTTATTTTTATCACTTGTCTTATTAATTGTTGGATTTGTAGTGCTTATCAAGGGAGCTGATTTCTTGGTAGATGGGGCTTCGGCTGTTGCCAAAAAATTTGACATCTCAGATATTATTATTGGGTTGACTATTGTTTCTTTTGGAACGTCTGCTCCCGAACTAGTCGTAAATATTGCTGCTGCTTGGGAGGGTAAGAACGACATGATTATTGGTAATGTATTGGGTTCCAATATTTTTAATACCTGCTTGATTGTTGGGGTCGCTGGAATGATTTATCCATTGGCCGTACAACGGGCAACCGTGCGGCAAGAATTGCCCTTTTCTATTTTTATTGTGGTGTTAATGTTCCTACTAGCCAATGATGCTTTGTTGTGGGGTACAGATAGCTTTATTTCTCATATTGATGGATGGATTATTTTAGCTTTGTTTGGGGTATTTCTTTATTATATCTATAGAAATTCTAAAAATAAAGACATAGCAGGAATTGATGCAGAGGTAGATGCCATCGAAACCATGTCTACAGGCAAAAGTGCTTTGTGGGTCATAGGAGGAATGATAGGCTTGGTCTTAGGAGGCAAGTTGGTATTGGACAATGCTGTAGTTTTTGCCCAATATTTTGGAATGACAGAGCGTGTAATAGGGCTTACAGTCATTGCCATTGGAACATCCTTGCCAGAATTGGCCACTTCGGTAGTAGCTGCCCTCAAAAAGAACAGTGATATTGCTGTAGGCAATGTAGTAGGCTCGAATATATTTAATATCCTATTGGTATTGGGCGTAAGTGCCGCTATTGCTCCTACCCCTATTCATTATGATACGGCTGCCAACTTCGACATCTATTTCTTGATTGGTAGTACTTTGTTATTGACTTTTTTCTTGTTTGTGGGTACACGCATAAAGCCCAGTGCAGGGGGCGCAGCTACGTACACTATTGATCGTTGGCAAGCTGCACTTTTGTTTATTGCAGTAGTCGTGTATATTATTTACCTTTTGGTAAATCAATAAGGTATTAGAAAAAAGAAACACTAGGGTTTGGAGACGGAGTTGTTTGACAAATATTGTAACGAATATCTACTCCCAAGCCAAATGCTCCATAAGGGCTAATGCTTAATTTTTTCCAATGATTATCTAGTTTTTTTGCATTGTGCTTGTGAACACCATATTTTATAAAGTCAAAAATCAATAAAAAACCGCCTTGTAAAATCATACTGTTGCCAAAACCTGTCCAGCGATCTCTATCTGCTTGGTCTTGCTGGTTCTTTGCCATCTCACGCATCACAAAACCTGCCGTGATATAAGTAAAATCCAGTGCCCCATTAAACAAAAAAATGGTTTCTGTCTGGTGTTGACGTTTCACCGTTTGCTCAAAACTTAGGTTCATTTGTTGCTCTTTTTTGGCAAACAAACCCGGAATACCCAAGCCCAAATTAACAATATTGAAATAGACATTCATTTCATGAAAATGTTTCCATTCGCCAGCAGGCGTACTAAAATAACCTATAGTACCTGTAATAATATTGGCACCAGCCCAACTAGTCAAGGCAATAGAGCCATTCATGGTATGTCGAAAACGAATTTCGTTGATTTCATCCAAGGTTTGAGCGTGAATACCAAAGGAAAAGACTAAAAAACTGAAAAATAGTAGGGTATATTTCATAGTCAATGGAGTGTGATTTGAATTTGAATTAATTTTTTTTAACTTCCTTACTTCGTTGGGAATCGTATCTAATTGATTATCAGTTTATTATAGAAAATAAATCAAAATCATAAAAGACTGATAATCAATTAGATACAAGATGTTTTTTTAGCTTTTTTATAAAAAAAGTAAAAAATCCACGAAGTATTTTTAACTTTTAACGTACTTGAATAACTCAGTAAGTCTCAACAAAACACTTGCTTTGGGGATTAAGTTGAATAGACTTCTTTAAAAAATATAATATAGATGGGAAACGAATGGAATTTGGGGACACAGAAAAGTGGTCTGGTTAAGGAAATAGAGAATGCTGTCTTGGTAGGGCTAGTAACAGATGGCAATACTATGGAGCAAGCTATTGAATATTTGGATGAATTAGAATTTTTGGCCGACACAGCCGGTGCAGTGGTCAAAAAGCGATTCATACAAAAACTAAGACACCCTGATAATCGCACTTTTGTAGGCAAAGGTAAAGCCGAGGAAATTACAGATTATGTAAAGGAACATGATATTGACCTCATAATTTTTGACGATGATTTGAGTGCAAAACAAGCTGGAATTTTAGAGGAGCGAACAGGGCGCAAAATATTAGATAGAAGTACCCTAATTTTAGATATTTTTGCCAGTAGAGCACAGACCGCACAGGCCAAGGCTCAGGTAGAGTTGGCCCAAATGCAATACCTGCTTCCTCGTCTGAGAGGTATGTGGGATCACTTGGAGCGTCAGCGTGGTGGTATCGGGATGCGTGGACCAGGGGAGCAAGAGATTGAAACAGATAGACGTATTGTACGGGATAAGATTTCTTTGCTCAAAAAGAAACTGGATAAAATTGACTTGCAAGCCCAAACACAGCGCAAGAATCGTGGCGATATGGTGCGGGTGTCTTTGGTAGGATATACCAATGTTGGAAAATCTACCTTGATGAACACACTAGGCAAAGCAGAAGTATTGGCAGAGAACAAACTTTTTGCCACCTTAGATACCACTGTCCGAAAGGTAGTGGTAGACCGAATGCCCTTTTTGCTTTCTGATACCGTTGGCTTTATCCGAAAACTGCCCCACCATCTGGTAGAGAGTTTTAAATCTACACTAGACGAGGTTCGAGAAAGTGATTTATTAATACAAGTAGTAGATATTGCCCATCCACAACACCGAGACCATATCAAAGTAGTAAACAAGACACTAAAAGAACTAGGCGCAGAGAAAATTCCGATGTTGTATGTGTTTAACAAAATGGATTTGTATAAAGCAGAAGCATTTGATGAATTCCTACACGAAGACGAAAAAGAGGTATTATTACAAGAACTAAAAGGCGAATGGAAGGCCGAAACAGGAGACAATGCGGTGTTTATCTCTGCCCTCCAAAAAGAAGGAATGGACGATTTACGTGCCAAGCTCAAAGAACTTATCGATCAGTTGTACCAACAACGATACCCTTACAAAACTCGCTTTTGGTAATTCGTAATAATGTCTAATACAATAACCTAATTAATTCAAGTGATGCGTCTATTTTTATGGATCTGTTTGTTGCTCGGCTGGGGAACATTGGCTCAGGGGCAAAAAGGATGGTATGTAGAAGGCAGCTTACATATTGGGCACGCCTTCAAGCATCGTTCTACCATTACCATTGATTTTCCCGATTGGAGCCTTGGAGCAGAAGTCAATCTGGAGCGCAAAACTTATGGCACCAAAGCTTGGCATGAACGCTGTGGCTTTCCACGTTGGGGCGTAGCCATTGCCTATCATTATACAGGCAATGCCCAACAAATGGGCCACGGGATTGCTATTTTGCCCAATGTAACGGTCGATTTTATCCGAAAAAAACATTGGCGGCTTTTTGGTCGCTTGGGCGTAGGGTTGGGGCTTATTACACGGCCTTATGACCGACAGAACAACCCTCTTAATAATATGGTGGGTTCTTATTTGAATAATAATACCTCTTTGCGTCTGGGCATGGCCATTGATTTGCATCCTCAATGGGAATTGCGCCCCTCTGCTACCTTTACCCATTATTCCAATGCTGCCTCTACCTTACCCAATTTAGGCATTAATATTCCGAGCTTTCAATTGGGGCTTTGTTATCGCCCCGACCCTGTTACCTCCGAAGATTATGTATATGCAGCCGAAAAACCAACCCGTAATAAACGCATCCAATTTTCCTTTTTGGCAGCCGCAGGCATTAGAGAACTATTGACAAGCAACGGTGCCAAATATCCTGTTTGGCAAACGAGTATAGATGCAGGCTTATTTCTGAGCCCCAACAACCGCCTCAAAATGGGCATAGAATACGACTATATTGCTGCTTATTATACCTTTAATAAGCACAATGGAGGATACGAAGACAAGGATTTGCACTGGCAGGCCAGCCGGTTAACTTTGTTTATAGCGGATGAAATTTTTATTGGACGTTTTAGTATCAATGCTCAAGTAGGCGTTTATCTCACCCAAAACATGGATCAACTTTCTCCTATTTCGATTCGTGTAGCAGCCCGTTATTATTTATTAGATCCTTTCCAAAACCTCCCTGCCCCTTTCCTTACCGTATCTATGAAAGCACATAGAATCATTGCCGAGTATTTTTCTGTAGGTGCCGGAGTTTCTTTTTAAGATTGCTTAATAGTTTGATTTTCAGAGTTTTGTTGTGAAATATGGCTATTTTTTGTCCTGAAAATTGGCAAGAAACTGTCAAAATATGGCAATAAAATATTCTGATTTCTGCTAAGATATATACACTTTTGCACTATCAATTAGAAAGAGCCAGTAAATTGTTGTGCTGATAAAGTAGCTGCACACACAATACCTACGTTTATATTTCCACAAATTATCTTGTATTAAAATTAATAAAAAATGAAAACAATAGTACTTACAATTGTAATGCTAACCATGATGGTGCCAATGCTGCTTCAAGCACAAGACAAAGAAGAAACAGAGGAAAAAATTTGGACTGCTGGAGGGGCTGCTGGCCTTGATCTAGGGCAGATGTTATTTATTAATCCCAAGTTTGGTGCAGGAGAAGATCGTATCGGAATAGCAGGCAATATAAACCTATATGCCAAATACAAAAAAAAGCGTGTAAGTTGGGATAATGTAGCAGGGCTTAACTTTGGAGTGCAACGTTTGGGGAGCTTTCGCAGAGTAGTCCCTTTTCAGAAGACGGTAGACGAATTGCGTTTTACTTCTAATTTTTCTTATGCCATCACCAAAGAGAGTCCTTTTGGTTATTCCTTGGATGCCTTACTCCTAACACAAATCACCCCTACTTATGATGGAAACTTACTAGCTCCAGCCGATAGCGCCGTGATAAGAGACCCCATTGCACGTTTCTTTTCTCCAGCAACACTCATTTTATCTCCCGGTATTGCTTACAAAAAGACTACAAAGTTGGGTGAATTTAGTGCCTTGCTCTCTCCTGCTTCTGTTAAGATGACGCTAGTAGGAGATGACGGTATTGCACGCTTAGGGCTGCATGGCAATCCTTTTTCTACAAGCGGCACCAGACAAGATTTCATAGACAACTGGATTGTAGAGCCTACAGGAGCTTTGACAACAGGCGGATTTTATGCCCTCAATTATATTCAAATAGGTGCTACCCTAAAAGCATTGTACAAAACCAAGCTCTTTAAATATAAGGTAGAAGAGAAAGGAAAGATGAAAGAGAAGCACCGTTTATTGTTTCAAACCAGTGTCAATCTGTATAGTAATTATTTGAGATTGCCCCAGCATATTGATGTAGAGTGGATTACCAATATAGATATATTCCTGTTCAAAGGTTTATCTTTATCAGTAATGACCAATTTATTTTGGGATTATGACATCGTTGTACAGGTAGATGCTGATAATGATATTAATACAGGAACCAATGGCTACGAATCGGAAGGTCGTAGAGTCTCCTTCTTACAGTCTTTATCCATCAAATACAACTTCTTGTTCTAATAGAGTACGTAATCAAAGTGAAATCAAAATTGAGTAGCTGTTTCAAAA
>CAYULH010000074.1:0-13416 GCA_964445645.1 uncultured Aureispira sp.
GCGTAATAGATGCCGAGGAACAAGCACAAATCGACGAGCTTCAAGCACAACTAAATGAACTCAAAGAAGCTGTAGAACAAGGTTCTGATAGCCCAACAGGTAAAAAAGTCTCTCCAGAAGCTAAGGCAAAAATGCGTGACAACATGAAAACTATCCAAGACCGTTTGGATAAAATGATGCAAGCACTAGGACTATAAGATTATCTTTATATTATTTCAAACAATACAAATAAATCCAAACATAAAATGCCAGATAACGAAAAAATGAAACAACAGTTGGCTAAATATAAAGCTGAACTGAAAAAATACAAAAAATATTTCTTAGAAGATGATGGTATAATTGATTCAGAAGAACAGAAGCAATTAGACGCTATGTTAGCAACAATCCAGTCTATTGAAGCAAATTTAAATGGTGACAGCTCTAAATCGTCTTCATCTGATGATGATGAATTCAACAAAATACTAGATGAAATGGAAGCTATCGTGAAAAGAAAACAAGACTTTCTGGTTGCTTGGGATGGTAAGTTCGGGGATGATCCAAATAGTAATATTGCTTAATTAAACAAACTCTAAAAAAAACATAATGTCAAATATACCACAGCTAAAAAGAGAACTAGCAAGCAAAGAAACACAACTCGCAGAGTGGAAGACGGAAGCTGCAAAATTAAAGGCAGATAAAGAAAGATTTGAAGTGTTGCAACAGAAAGCAAAGGAACACGCAGACAATACTAACAATTCAGCTAGATACCTTCAAATCATCAAAGACTATCAATTAGTCCAAGAAAAATTAGAAGCCAAGCAATCCAAAATTTTAAGCTTAGAATCTGAAATAACCAACTTAAAAGAACGTATTGCAAAAGAAACAGCCTTCCAATCTTTACTAAAAGAAGATGCCATTAAATCAGAAACTAAAACATATAGTTTCTCTGTTAAAGATTATGACCCTATAAGCAGTAATGATTTAGTTGGAGGAGGAAATCTACGAATTGACTTTTTCCAAATAGACTTTAAACCAACGAATCAAAAGTTTTGGGTACCCAGAAACGTTTCTTTTGATGGAAGTTATCACATGGCCTTTTCGGTTGTGTTAGACAGTGTTCAAGTGGATTATTTAGGGGATGCAAAAACTAAGCTTGAAGCAAAAATTTATATCAAGCTCAAAATAGGTGGAATACCAGCATCCAATACCACTAGCTTTTCAATTAGTGCAGAAGCTGGAACGGAAACTAAGGCTACTGTACAAGGTGTCGAATCAGGTGGAGGAGTTAAAGTGGGGTTAAGCTTTGGAAGATCATGGACCAATAACTTCAATGGCGGTGCAGCACTGATTACCTTTGATTTGAAATATGATTGCTTAAAAGGCTCTCCAACTACTACAAAGAAAACTCTTAACATCCCAGACTACGAAACCATCAATGCTTTAGTTTATTCTCCTTCTGGAGAATGGCACGAGGGCGAACTAGACTTGATGATTACAGATAAGAAAGATAAATTATAAAATTACAGAGGAAAAGGATTTGGAATCCTTTTCCTTTTTTTATCTTGTGTACATGAAATATATAGGAATAATAATGATTGTTATCATAATTTTGGGAGTTATTTTTTTTCTGACTAGAAATAAACAGAACATTCCTCCTCAACCTAATGATAATAATGCTCGACAAGAAGAAAATAAAATGAAAAACCATAGAGACTCACTCAAAAAAGAGTTAGAACAACTAGTCCTAAAACGTTCAGAAAAGGAAAACGTGCTTGGTTTGTTGAGGGAGGCAGAAGAACTCCAAAAGAAAGAAAAAGAACAATGGGAGAACATTAACAATGTAAAAAAGGATGATGCAGAAAAAAATGGTGATGCAGATGCCTTTCATGCTTTATTGATGGAACAAATTGCTCTTTCTGATACCTTGCAACAAACACAAGAAAAAATAGATGATACACTGCACGAGTTATCAGAGCTAGAAACTAAAATTAGTGATATAGAATACAAATTGAAGTAGAATTTTATATTTACATTTTTACCATTAAAAAGAGGCTTCAGATATATCTGAAGCCTCTTTTTGATATGTTTTTAACAAAGATTATTTTTCCTGTTTTCTTTTTAACAGCTAACTAAGAAATAGATTGAGTTTTCCCTCCAACAACAATTAAGACTATGTTTATTTTCGTAAAATCAATGGACATACTAAAAATAATGAAGATAGCATTACTACTTCTTATTGTACTAATAATCGGTTGCACTACCAATAACAGCACCAATCCCCAACTCCAAAAGGTAGAAAAATTACTTACAGCCCTTAAGGATGATACCGTGAGCATTGAAACAATAATAGACAAACATTTTTTGTATACCAATCAACTAAAACAAAGCACTTCCCAAAACAGCAAACTCCTACTAGCAACTTACCGCACCAAATTAAAAGCGCTCCGAACAGATTTAAACCATCAAAAATGTGAAATTTACACTTGGGAAACAGCAGAACAAAAACAGCCAGCCGCCAACAAGGATTTGCCCAAAAGTGCAATCATGGAACAAAATGTATTTGTAATCTTTGTACAAGACCAACCCAAATACTACCTCAAAATGCAAGACAAAAAACTGCAATCCCTCATGCCCATGCTCAAGGGGGATTTGATTGTGGGGTGGTTGTAGTGTAGAGAACATTTTTTGGACATATTTCAAAATAATAGCACGCAAAGAAACTAATTTGCCCAATGATATGTATTAACAATACAGCAACAAAAGTTAAGCTTTTATTAAAAATAGTTTTACTATCAATTGTTTTAATTCAGAAACTTGGTCTTTTAATTTGCTGGATTTTAGTATTATTGCTTGTATTTCTCACTTCTCATACTTATCACAATATGAACCTATGAAAGAGTTACTCACCGCCGCCTTATCTACCCCCAACTTTATTTTAACTATTTTATTGGGAATCATTTGTTTTTACTGGCTAACCGTTATTTTAGGCATAGTCGGCCTCAAAAGTTTTGATATAGATGTAGATGCCGACGTAGACGTGGATGTAGACGTGGACGTAGATGTAGATGCCGATGTAGACGTGGATGCGGATGCTGATGTAGACGCAGATGCTAGTGCCGATACAGGCATTACAGCAGGTTCTATCTTGTTGGGGAGTTTGCGCTTTTTTAACTTAGGCCGTGTTCCTTTTATGGTATTGCTATCCATGTTTATTTTATCCTTGTGGTCACTATCTGTATATTGCAACCACGAAGGAAGCTGGATCAACCCAGACAATTCACTGAGTACTGCTGCCCTACTCTTTGGCCCTCTTGTATTGGCTAGTCTTTTTGCAGCCAAATTCCTGACCATGCCCCTAGTGCCTTTGTTCAAGCATGGCAATACCTTTGCCAAACCATTGGTCATTAATGGCAAAATAGGTACTTTGCTTACTAGCATCAAAGGAGAAGAAACAGGCCAACTCAAAGCTACTATTGACGAATCTATTGTTACCTTGAGAGTTCGTTCCGACACAGGCGAATTGATAGAAAAAGGAACCGAGGTGATTATTATACAAGAAGATAAAGATAAAAAAACCTACTTAGTCCAACGCTGGAATAAATAATTAACAACTTTTATAAAAAATAATTTTTAATCTAACAATTTAATTAGTTTGGCATTGCCCTTTGTGCCAAAGCCTTATTACTCAACCAACTAAAAACAATTAATTATGGGTGAATCTGTTTTGTATATATTTTTGACTATACTCCTAGTTATCATTACAGGGGGCTTGTTAGTCCTATTAAAATCCTTGCGTAAATCTCCACAGGGCAAAGCCTTGGTACGTACAGGTGCAGGAGGTACAAAAGTGGTCTTAGACGGCAGTTTGTTTGTATTCCCTATCATGCACACCGTAGAAGAAATGGACATCTCCCTCAAAACCATTGAAGTACATCGTACAGGATCAGAGGGATTGATTTGTAAAGACAACATGCGTGCAGATATTAAGGTTGTATTCTTTGTGCGTATAAACAAAGATGAAGCTTCTGTTAAGGAAGTGGCCCAAACCATTGGCTGCCAACGTGCCTCGCAGCAAGAAACCTTGAACAATCTATTTGATGCCAAATTCTCTGAAGCACTCAAAACCGTAGGTAAAGGCTTTGACTTTATCAACTTGTATACGCAAAGAGAAGAATTCAAGAAAGAAATTCTAAAAACAATTGGCACCGACCTCAATGGTTACGAACTCGATGACTGTGCGATTGATTACCTCGAACAAACGTCTATCTCTGACTTGGACCAGAAAAATATCTTGGATGCACAAGGTATCAAGAAAATTGAGGAATTGACCTCTGCCGAGCAGGAGCGCACCAACCAAATCAGACGCAACCGCGAACAAACCATCAAAGAGCAAGATGTAGAGGCCAAGAAAAACATCCTTCGCTTAGAGAAACAGCAAATCGAAGAAGAGCAAAAGCAAAAGCGTGAAATTTCGGAACTCACCAGTGAGCAAGAAAACGCCGCCAAGCAAGTAGTTATTGAAAAAGACCTACAAACCGAATTGATTCGCAAACAATCTGAGCAAAAACTAGGTGAAGCTGAAGAAGAAAAAGAGCGTCAAATTATCCTAGCTCGTCTGAATAAAGAAGAGTTGGAAAAAGTTCAAATTCAGCGGGTAGAAACCGAGGAGCAAAAAGCCATTGCCGATAAAGAACGTACCGTAGGACTAGCCGAAATCGAGAAAGAGCAAATCCTAGAAGAGAAAAAACGTGATATTCAAGTTATCATCAAAGAACGCAAAGCCGAGGAGAAAAAGACCGTAGAGGAGGATCAAAAAATCGAAGATGTTAAGCAATTGGCTGCCGCCGAACGTGCCAAAAAAGTAGCCGAAATCGAAGCTTCTAAAGAAGCTGAAATGCAAAAAATTCTTCAAACTCGCCGTGCAGAAGCCGATAAACTATCTGCCGAGGTAAAAGCCCAGCAAATGGTGATTGAGGCAGATGCCAAAAAAGCATCGGCTCAAAAAGATGCCGAAGCTCGTAAAATCAATGCCGAAGCACTGGCCGCTGAAGAAGCAACCGTTGGTTTGGCTGAGGCCGATGTTATGAAAGCCAAAGCAGAAGCCAAAGAAATGGAAGGCGTAACACAAGCCAACATTCTACAAAAACGTGCCGAAGCAGAAGCCAAAGCCATCGAAATGAAAGCCGAAGCCGAGCGTACTAGAGGCATGGTGGAGATTGATATTATCAAAGAAAAAGGTAATACCGAGGCTGAAGTTATTGAGCGTCAAGGTTTGGCTAAAGCCAAAGTAGTAGAGCAGCAAGGTCTAGCTGATGCTCAAACTACTGAAAAGAAAGGTTTGGCAGCAGCCAAAGTAACCGAGCAGCAGGGTTTGACCGAAGCCAAAATAACAGAAGAGCAAGGTCTGGCTAAAGCTAGAGTAACCGAGCAGCAAGGTTTGGCAGAGGCACTACGCCTAGAAAAAGAAGGTTTGGCACAAGCGCAAGTAACCGAGCAGCAGGGTTTGGCCGAAGCCAAAATTGTAGAGCAGCAAGGTCTAGCAGAGGCTAAAGTGACCGAGCAAAAGGGTTTGACCAAGGCACAAGTGACCGAGCAGCAGGGTTTGGCAGAGGCTAAAGTAACCGAGCAGCAAGGTTTGGCCGAAGCACTACGCCTAGAAAAAGAAGGTTTGGCACAAGCGCAAGTAATTGAGCAGCAAGGTTTGGCCGAAGCCAAAGTCAAAGAACAAAAAGGACTAGCCGAAGCCAAAACACTAGAGCAGCACGGACTAGCCGAAGCCAAAACTATTGGCGAGAAACTAGTTTCTGAAGCCAAAGGTATTGAGGCCAAAGCCAATGCCATGAAGCTATTGGATGGCGTGGGCAAAGAGCATGAGGAGTTCAAATTGCGCCTAGAGCAGCAACGAGAAATCAGAATTGCAGAAATCCAAGCAGAATTGGGTATTGCCGAAGCACACGCTCGTATCCTAGCTGGTGCCTTCAACAATGCTAATATTGATATTGTTGGTGGTGAAACAGAGTTCTTCAACAACATCATCAATGCCATCAAACGTGGCAAAACCATTGATAAATTGATGGAGAGCAGTGAAGAATTGCAGGTGGTCAAAGATACCTTGTTAGGGGATGGTGATAATAATATCCTATCTCGTATTGGAGGCTTTGTGAGCCAGTATGGCATTAGTACCGAAACCGTCAAAAATGTAACCTTATCTGCCCTGTTGATGCAGTTGTACAACAAAGCGGTAGGCGACGATAAAGGAATCATTCAGAACTTGATGGAAACCGTCAAAAATCTAGGTATGGGCAGCGATGCCGCTGACAAAGTACTGTAAAGCAAATATGTTGGTGGGTATGGGCGTATGCTATGCGCCCATACTACCCACCATAAACTAAATCCAACTAAATATGATCCTGAAGTTTTTCTATACCACTTTGTTTATTGCCTGTCTATCTTGTTCCCTCTGGGCGCAATTGCCTCGCAATTTTCCATTGTATCATGAAGTCGTAGAACATACCATGGAAAAGGGCATTTGCCTAATAAAATTGGGTAGAATGACTCAACTGAATGTACTCAAAGACACAGAAGGCTTCTGGATTACGGTAGGGCATTATCAAGATAGAGATTGGGTTTATTCTGATAACAAACAACTAATTTGGTCGCCCCAAGAGGGTTTTGTGGATGAATTGGTGATTAAAGGCGAGGGAAAACCGCTAAAAATAAAGCGAGAACACTTCCAAAAACGCCCTGTTTCTACCCAATATTTTCACACCGACGAGTACAATGTCAATCGTTTCTTTGGCGACAAAAACTGGATCCACCAAACCATTAATTATTACAAAAAGCATCCGTTGAGCAGTCCTGACGACTACTATTCTCTGGGGCGAGCACATTCCTCTAAGTCGGCACAATATATCTTGGAATACGACCACAACCAACTTGTCCATCAAACACCCGAATTGGTAGATTCTTTGGTTGAGAATGGGAATCTAGCTGTTCAGTATTTTAAAAAAGTACATGAACTAGCACCTGACTTCAAAACAGTAATAGGCTCCATCTACACCAAGTACTGCAATGAAATTCTAACCCTCAATATGCGCCTAGCCTTCTTGGGACTCAAGCAAAAAGCTCTTGCAACGGTTGAAGGCCAAGAATTGTACACCCCCCAAACCAGAGCCTTGAGCAGAAACACCTTGTTGAGTTGTCCCCAAAATGCCCTGCTATTTACGGCAGGTGACAACGACACCTATTCCTTGTTGTATTTGCAACAAGCCAAAAAAATACGAACAGATGTATTGATTGTAAACGAGAGTTTGCTCAATGCCGATTATTATGCCAAGCACTTATCTGATACTATTTATTATACTAATAAACACCTAAAAGTAGGCTTAGATGCCCAACACTACCAAGCACCCAAAAACGATTACATTCTATTAGAAAAAAATACAGAAGTAGCAGCACAACCCGTCAAAGAATTGATTCAATTATTAGCCTCCGAAGGCGAAGCAATCAAAACAGCATCCACCAATAGATTTGTATTGGGCAATGACGAGGAAGCACCAGAACTTGTTTGCACAAACAACTATCTGTCACGTTCCGAAATACTGCTATTGGCCATATTAGAATCCAATTACAAAACAAGACCTATTGTGTTTGCACCCAGCTACAAACCACGACCATTGAGCAACAACTTTGTCAGTAATACTGGAGCATCCCAATATATTCATACACAGGGCATCAATCAGCTGTTTGAATACCAAGAAGTAGCAAAAAACAGCTTGAACAAAGAACAAGCACTCCTCAACTACCAGCTCTTTACCCAAGAATTTAAATGGCCCGTTTTTGAGGTGGTTCAATTGGAGGATTTTCCTAGCTTTCATGTTGTTATCATGAGTTTTATTGAAACAACAGAAAGGCTCATTGAGCAGGGAGAAATTTCTAAAGCCCAAAAACTACAAAACAACTGGTACAAATACTTTGCAGAAACAATGGATGATATGTTTGTAGGACAAATAGATATTATCAAACAATTCTTTCAAACAGAACAAAAAAAGAAAGGCAAACAACTGCTAAAACAATACATAGAACACTTGCAACAAGGCAATTTTGAAGGATATGAATTGATACACATCAACAAAGAAATCCTTCCAAAAATCAGGGAATTGATAGCAACCTATCAATTAACAGAATTCTCTAAAGAAATCCGAAACCTAAGAGACTAAGAAAAGGCAGTTGTAAGTAAATAACTACATTGCCCTGCCCAAACCCAACTAAGACAAGCAACGAAATCAATTCATCATGGCTGAAGATAAAACAACAACAACTCCAGAAGAGACCACAGAGCAAAACCAGCAACTAGAGGGAGGCACTTATGAAATTATCAAAAATCGTCTGCAAAAAAACGGCAATGATTTGCGTGGACGTTTGGAAAAACTCAATCAAGCACGAAAAGAGGTTTTTGGTTCTATTGAAATGAAACTCATTAGCAACCAACGCATTGAAACCCAACACGAGTGTATTGCACGAGATATTTTCTCTATTGGACGCTACTGTATTTTTGGTTATAACATCCGAATGGGACTCAAAAACATTGAGTTGCAAGATGTATTTAGCATCTATGAGTTTAAGGACGATCACAGTTACAAAGAGGTGGGCCTAGACCTCATTCGCCCCAAGGGAAGTGAGAAATTTGAAGCCGACTTCAAGAGCCTTTATCGTTACTCCAAGGAGGTTTACTTCCTCAAATTTGCCCGAGACAAGAACGAGCCATTTTTCTATATGGTATTTAAGGATGGGAATGGCCAAAAAACCTTTAAATGGGAAATCAAGGATGATAAATTGATTTATGACTCCTCTCCCGGAGATAAAAATTATCGTTACCCCAATCAGTTTGAATTTGAATGGCAATCGGTACGCATGGAAATGTACCGCCAAGGGCCACATCCACACATTTCTATCTTAGACAAAGTATTTGTAGAAACCGTGGATGGAGATTTGACCATCAAAATTGAAGACAATACCGACACGGGCAAGGGGATTTATGCCGAAGAAGTCAAGCACGCCAACCAAAAAGTGAGTGATGCCACGGTCAATTATGCCGACTTAGGCAATCTCATTGCCTTGCGTATCAAGCCCTACCAAGAGGAGTTTAGGTATTTTGTTTATAATGTAAAATTGCAGACGGTACAGCGTGTGGATGCCTTGGAGCATTCGGGCGTGCTGCTGCCCAATGAACAAGGCTTGATTTTTTCCAATGGCTTTTATTTGCAAACAGGTGATTTTAAGATGTTTGACAAAACTCCGGGGCAAAACAAATTGTTTGAGCAGCACCTACAATCGCCCAATGGAGAAGACCATTTGTATGTTTTTCACAGTCCAGATGATGGAGCCTATGTACTCCTCTCCTACAATGTAATTGAGCAAACCGTTACGACACCTATTATTTGTAATGGTTATAGTCTTTTTCCTGATGGAGAATTGTGTTACTTCAGAAGTGAAGAAACCAAAACCTCACACCACTTGGTACAAGTGTGGCAAACCCCTTATATCAAGGGCAATGTACTCCCCTCCCAACATGCCGATTCTTATATTTATAAAATCAGCAACAAAGACCTCGTTCGAGCAATGGCCGAGTGTCAAGAATTGTTGAGCCTCTTGGCACAAGATGACAGTTATGATGATTTGTATTTTGATTTGAACAAGCGAGCCACGGTCATTCTGGATTCTTACTATTGGATTGATAGCGAAGAAGCTTACAATTTATCCGAGCCTATTTCCGCCATTCGAGCATCGGCCAATACGGCTATTGATGAGTTTGAGAAGGTACAAAACATCCGAAAAAACACCCGTGAAACCATTCGGGAAACGCAAAAAGAAGCTGTGGCTTTGTTTAGGCAAATCAAAGGCAGCACCTATCTCAAAGTCGATCAGTTTGTGCAGCACTTGGCCGAATTGCGTAAGATTAGAGGAGCTATTATTTCCCTCAAGGCGTTGCGTTATACCGATTTGCCACTGATTCAGGAATTGGAGACAGAAGCTACGGACATTAGTAGCGAACTCTCCCAATCTTGCGTGCAATTTTTGTTGCAGCCCAATGCCTTGCAGCCCTATTTGGAGCGTGTAGCCGAGGCGCAGGCCAATATTGAAGGCGTAGAAACAGCTCGCCAAGGCCAAAAGCTAGAAGAGCGCATTGATGAAATTGGAAAAGAATTGGAATTATTGATCGAAATTGTTTCCAATCTCAAAATTGAGGATGCCACCCAAACCACTCGCATCATCGACAATATCACGGCCATTTTTGCCACCCTCAACCAAGCCAAGGCAGCCATCAAACGCCGCTTGCGTGACTTGACAGGGGCTGAAGCGGTTGCCGAATTTGCTGCCCAATCCAAACTCCTAGATCAAGGACTCATCAACTACTTGGACATTGCCAATACCGTAGAAAAGGCCGACGAGTATTATACCAAGATGATGATTCAGGTAGAGGAGTTGGAAAGCAAATTTGCTGAATTTGATGAGTTTATTGTCAAAATTGCCGATAAGCGAGAGGCGATTAGCAATGCGTTTGAGTCGCGTCGCCTATCTATTATTGAGGCTACCAACAAGCGCAGTGCTGCCCTGCAAACGGCTGCCGAAAGAAACCTAAAGGGAATTGCCAATCGGGTCAAGAATTTTAAGGAAGTAGACGACATCAATGGCTTTTTTGCGGCTGATTTGATGATTGAGAAAGTTAGAGACATCATCCAAAAACTACAGGATTTGGGCGATTCTAACAAGGCGGATGATGTGCAGACACGCCTCAAAACCATTCAGGAGGATAGTATTCGCCAATTGAAGGACAGAAAAGATCTGTTCTCGGCCGATGGTAATGCCATCAAATTTGGCCGTCACTTTTTCTCGGTCAACAAACAAGCATTGGGCTTGACCATGACCCTCAAAGAAGGTAAAATGTACTATCACCTTACGGGAACAGGGTTTTATGAGGAAGTAGACGATCCCGATTTCTTGGAGACTAAAGCCGTGTGGGAGCAAGCGATTGTTTCTGAAAACAGCCAAGTTTATAGAGCCGAGTATTTGGCTTATGTTGCGTTCTTGCAATTGCAAGAAGAAAGAAAAAAACTGACTTCGGAAGAAGTGCTACCTTATGTGCAGCAGTTGGTCAATGAACGTGCCACCAAGGAGGAAGGTTACAGCAAGGGAATCCACGATTTGGATGCTGCCAAATTCTTGGAATCTATCTTGTATTTGCATGAGTACATTGATTTGCTCGTGTATGAAAGTAAAGCAAGAGCTTTGGCAGCTTTGTATTGGCAGAAATTTATAACGGAGGAAAATAAAATTACGTTTGACAAACAGCTAAAAAGTGCAGGTTTGATTCGTAAAGTATTTCCTCAAACCAAGGAATTTGATTTTCTGCTGGAACAATTGGAAGAGGGTTTGCACGATTTTTTGAAGCAATATCCTTTGTTTGAAGCGCATTTGGTGCCTGCGGCAGCCCGTTACTTATTTGATGAATGGTCTAGGCAGAGTCACTTCATTGTCAGTGGTAGTGCCCATGATTTGCAAACAGAATTCAAACAGTATTTGGAGCGTCAACAAGCCAAAGAGTCCTTTAATGCTGTACTCAAAAGTCTGGAAGGGCAATTGGAGCAACAATTTGAATTGTGCCAGAAGTGGCTAAGTGCTTTTGTAGAGCAGCAAAAGCTGACGGAGTACGCTTCTTATTTGCAAGAAGCGGTAGTGGTTATTCTCACCCAAAACTACCAAGAAAGCCACGTTATCAATGTCAAAACCAACCAAGAAATAAAGGGCTTGCACGGCGCACACCCTGTCATTGAATCGGGCGGTGTTTACCAAATGGATTACAATACCTTTATGAACAAATTGAGCTATTATCAGGCCAAGACTGTGGCCCAATATGAGCAATTTGTTACCATGAAACGCGCCTTGGTTCAAGATTTTAAACAAGCATTGCGCCTAGAGGAATTCAAGCCAAGGGTATTGAGTTCGTTTGTGCGAAACAAATTAATAGATCAGTTGTATTTGCCGATTTTTGGGGACAACTTGGCCAAGCAAATTGGTACAGTTGGCGATACTACTCGTACCGATAGAATGGGTATGCTTTTGCTCATTTCGCCTCCGGGATATGGTAAGACGACCTTGATGGAGTATGTGGCCGATCGTTTGGGGCTTATTTTTATGAAAATCAATGGCCCTGCTATTGGGCACAATGTGGTTTCGCTAGACCCTAGCGAGGCGGGCAATGCAGCCGCTGCCAAGGAATTGGAAAAACTCAACTTGGCGTTGGAGATGGGCGATAACATCATGATTTACTTGGATGATATTCAGCACTGTCATCCTGAGTTTTTGCAAAAATTTATTTCCTTGACCGATGGACAGCGCAAGATTGAGGGTATTTACAAGGGTGTAACCAAGACCTATGACCTGCGAGGCAAGCGGGTAGCTGTGGTGATGGCTGGTAATCCATATACAGAGAGTGGTGATAAATTCCAAGTCCCCGACATGTTGGCCAACCGTTCGGATATTTACAATCTGGGTGATATTATTGGCGATACCAAGGAGGTGTTTGAGTTGAGTTATATTGAGAATTCCTTAACTTCTAATGCTGTATTACAAAAATTGGCCACCAAAGGGGCTAAGGATATTTATGCGGTAGTGCAGTATGCCCAAACGGGAAGTAGAGATGGCGCAGAATTGGAAGGCAACCACAGCAGCCAAGAGGTCAATGAATTTGTGGCTTTGGTAGAACGTATGCTGGTGGTTAGGGATGCCATTCTCAAAGTCAACTTGGAGTATATTCGCTCGGCGGCAATGGAAGATGCTTTCCGTACAGAGCCTGCCTTTAAGTTGCAGGGTTCGTATCGAAACATGAACAAGTTGGTGGAGAAGTTGACCCCTATTACCAACGAAAAAGAATTGCAAACCCTGCTCATTGCACACTATGAGGGCGAATCGCAAACGCTTACTTCAGGCGCAGAGGCGAATATGCTCAAGTTCAAAGAATTGATTGGCGCACTGACAGAGGAGGAAGCCGCTCGTTGGAAGGAAATCAAGGCAGCCTTTAATAAGGATAAACTATTGCAGGGCAACAAAGACAATCCATTGGTACAAGTAGTGGCGCAATTGTCGCAATTTTCCGATCATTTGCAACGCATTCATCAGGCATTGGAAGAGGGTATTGAACAGGGGGTACAGCAGAAAGCGGTTGCGCCTCCTGCAGCTAAATCGGGTGGTATTGTGTTTAGGAAGTCGTAAATAAAAGATCTACTCAACCGTTTATTAGGGTAAAATTCACAAACAGTTTCATTGTGTGCTGGTGATAATTTTTTACATGTACATAGTAATTCCTCAGAAAATATTTTTTATCTTTATAAAGTAGTTGTGATAGTAATTCTTGTTTTTTTGAAATAAAAATTTTTA
>CAYULH010000074.1:13426-26146 GCA_964445645.1 uncultured Aureispira sp.
CATTTATTTACTATTTTATAGTTTTTCTAAAAGCAATACAGTATTAAGTATTGAAAGCTATATTTTTATTATTCGCTGACTTAAAGAAACACTTTCATAAACATATCAAACCCAAGAATCATCAAATAATAAGACTTTGCCAAAAAGTACCCTAATTAATTATCAAACAATTCTTAATCAAAACGCAAATACCAATGAGTGACACGAAGACGGTTCCTGAGATGGGGTTGATCAACTTACTAATAAAATACTATGGTATACATAAAGATGTGGCTAGAGGTTTTCATAAATTACTCAGCGACAATGATGGTTTAGTTAAAATTAAGGCTCCTGCTAATTTACTATTTACTAATCGCCCAGAGTTTGTCAAGCATGTATTTAAAACCAATCAAAAAAATTATATCATAGGTAAGGCACTTAGGGAAAAGCTCCCTGAAGACATAGGTGGTAATGGGCTTATATCACTTACAGGTAAACCTTGGCTAAAGGAGCGTAGAGCAATACAACCAGGGTTTCACAAAAAAAGATTGGAAGCCATTACAAATACTATGGCAACTGAGATTGATCGCCTTATGAAAGAGAGGCTAGATAAATACACTGAAACTCAAGAAGAAATAGATTTGTTTGGAGAAATGCTTATGTTGACCTTCAAGCTAACCATAAAAAGTTTGTTTGGAACCACTAAATTTCCAGACGAAAAAGCAAATGCTTTTAGAAATTCAATAGCATCAAATCTTGCATACTTGGCAAGAAGAGTTCTTATGCCTTTCCTCGAACCTTGGAATGCTATTAGTGGTGCTCGGAAAAAAAATAGAGAACTGTCAGATGTTAGATCTAAGCATTTACTTGAGTATGTACAAGAGCGCAAAGAATCTGGACTGAAAGGAAATGATTTGTTGGATTTACTACTAGATGTTCGATATGAAGATGGTTCATCCATGACTGATAAACAAGTAGTAGATGAACTTGCAGTTTTGTTTGGTGCAGGGCATGAAACGACTGGCATTGCTGCATCTTGGACTTTATTCACATTAGCCTCATACCCTGAAATAGTGGAAAAAATACTTGAGGATGTAGAAAAACATGTCGGAGATGGAATCCCTACTTTGGATGATTTATTTAAGATGGAGTATGTTACAAAAGTGGTTGACGAAGGTCTTCGCCACAGGTCACCTTCTTGGTATCTAGAGCGCGAAGCACTAGAAGATGATGTCATAGATGGTGTTCAGATTAAGAAAGGAGATAACCTTGCTTTTTGTATCTATAGTTTACACAGAAACCCTGAAGTATGGGAAAATCCTGAAGTATTTGATCCAGAACGTTTCTCAGCCGAAAACAAGGAGAAGAATAACCCACATGGTTATCTCCCCTTTGGAGGAGGGCGTAGATTATGTATTGGCAAAAACATTGCACTCATGAAGCTTAAATTACTTCTTGTAATGCTGCTTCGTCGATACAAAATCAAATTGGTTACTAAAGAGGTAAGGTATAGATTTTCAATGACCTTAAATCCGGGTAATAAAGTTTGGGTCAAATTAGAAAAACGACAAAAATCGTAAATCCATTTTACTAATAAGCAGGAGCCACTCAAGTAATTGAGTGGCTCCTGCTTTTATATTACACAATAAGGTTGTAAACGCTCTAATGAATAATCATCAAAGGACAAGTAACTTGATGCAACAAATGGCGTGTTGTTCCCAAGCGGAACAAACGCTCAAAGAAATTCTTAGAAGGGCTATAAGCCATCAGCAAATCTACTTCTTGCTCCTGCAAGAAGTTATCAATTCCCTTGGGCACGGTATCTCCCTGCAATTCGTGATATGCCACCATCTGATTGTCAGAAACCTCTTCAATTATTTTTCTAAGCTCGGCTATAGTAGCACGCTCCTTTTGATAAACATGCACCAAATGCAATCTAGTCTGGAAGAACCCTACAACATCGAGCACTGTTTGGAGATTTGCTGTGTTTTCTTCGCTAAAATCTGTAGCATAAGCAATATCCTTAATGGGGCGATAAACTGCTTTTTCGGGCAAAATTAAAATAGGACAAGGGGCAACAGCACTGACAGCAGTGGTCACACTCCCAAACATAGACTCCAATAAATTGTGTTCCCCTTTGGTGGGCATTACAATCAAATCTATCGCCTCACTCTTACTAAAAGCAATGATTTCTTCTTCGGCAATTCCTGCCAGCGCATACGTCTTAATCTCTACCCCCTCTTTTAATGCCTGTTTATCCGAATCCTCTAGCATGGCAAAATGCTCCAATTTAGCTTGCACTAATTTTTGGCGCTCCTCAATAATCTTATAGGCTATAGTATCGTTCATGGGCACTCCAAAATCAATTCTATTTACATGCAATACATGCACAGTTGCCCCAAATTGCTTGGCCAATTCCAAACAATAATGATAGCCTAATTGAGAACGTTCTGAAAAATCAGTTGGATACAAAATTTGTTTAATCTCCTGCATAATGACTTTAGATTAGTAAAATGAGTATTGTTTAGAATTGCTCCTTTACTGTATGAATTAAGTGTTAGGTATTCTCACAAATGGAGTTTTACCAGTATCTATTGTACAAATGTAAAATGAAGTTTCTTAAAAATAAAGCTAATGCAATAATTCTTGGTATGATTTCAATCATTCTCAAACATGATGCAGATCATCTTGCAAACTGACAAGCATCTCCCACAGGACATTCATCATGGCTTATCTTTGTAATACAAAAGAGATAAGAACACAAAATTCCTGATTCTCATTATCATTCACTATAAAATGCAATTATCATGAAACAGTTTTTTACTTTGCTCGCGTTATTATTGGTCCTTGCCAATGGAATGGCTGGACAAAATCAAAAAACATTAGTGAAAACCTTGGCCTTGGAGCCAACTACCACAGCTTTACAATTTGATATACCTGCTGTCGTAGAAGTTCAAGAATGGGAAGCAAATACCATCCGAATCATCACTACTGTTGATGCCAATGTAGGAGAAAATATTTTAAAAGCCCTTGCTGCTGCTGGACGTTATGGTTACACCACCAACACGGCACTAGAAACAGGCTTGACCACCATTACAATGCCTAAAATAGACGCAGAAGTAGTGATTAGCGGCCAAGTATTGGAAGATCAACTTAATGTAATCATCTATGTTCCTAGAGGCGTTGATTATGAAGTAATTGGTATTCCTAATCCGAATTTGATTCAATAACATCTTGTAAAATATAAATTTAAGCCAGTTTAATTTTTGATTAGAATAGAGTAATTGTCAGCATTGTACAAGCAATTGTGCAATGCTGTTTTTGTTTGTACAGTAGAATGGTGGTTAAGCTCCAAAAAACTTGTCTAGCAAAGTGAATTTGCGTACATTTATTAGTTGCTTACATCATTTTTATTCACTTTTATTTGTTGTTATGGATGCCCAAACATCATCTACAGAGCACAATCGCCCTGCTCAAGCACTCCCTTACCTTTCTGTTTTGCCAATGACAGAACAATACTTGGATTTATCCATTTTGGAACGTGTGCAGGTGGGTCTTGCACAACAATTGGTAGCACAATTATTACGCACAGAAACATCTGTAGTCGTTCATGTACCATTGGGCATTCAAAAAAACACCCCTGCCGAACAAATCAGCCAACTCAAGGCACTCCAACGCAGTTTCAAAGGATTTAATGACCAAGCCCAAGGCTTGTCTATTGGTTTTCCACTGTTGCTAATTGAAGATACAGAACTAGGCAAACCTGTTTCGGCTCCTCTTTTTATTTGGAAAATAGTGCTCAAAGAAGTAGCAGGCAGCAATATGGATTGGACCATTACCCCACTCAATGGCAATCATGGCTACCTCAATCCATTGATGAAAAATTACCTAGAGGCTCGATTTGATTTTAATTGGGAAAGTGCTATTGGGCTGATTGACACGGTAGATCAATTTGTGGTAGAACAAACGCTCGAACAATTGGCCGAAATCACCCCTATTCAAGTTCATGCAACGGCTGATGTTGTTCCTAGTCCTTTATTAGAACAAGCAACACTAAACAGCAGCAGCCACAGCCTTATTCTAGGCCAATTTGAACCCATTACAGTGCAAGAAAATAAACAATTGCCCAAAAATCTCCAAACCAAGCATCGTCGCGAGTGGCTAGACCGCTTACCTGCATTGCCCACCAATCACCAACAACAAAAATGGCTCAACACCGTTTTTAATGGTCATCATGTAGTGGTAGAAGGCGAATTTAACACGGGCAAAACCCATGCGATTGCTGCTGCATTGCCTAGTGTATTGGTCGATCAGGGTTCTGTACTGATTGTTTCGCCACAGCCTTCTACTTTTAATGATTTGTATCATCATTTGGATAATATGGGCTTGACCAATGTTGGTGTTTTAAGTTTGCAAGACGAGGTTATGGACAAGGAACGCCTCATTGCGTACTTGGAGCGTCTGCCCAAATATACCCGTAGTATTCCCAGTTTTGATGAAGTACAATACAGCCAAGAGCTGGATGTTTACAACAGTTTGCGCCAACAATTGATAGCCAATCATGCGGCTCTACACCAACCCTTGTTACAAGATTGGAATTGGTTGGAATTATTGGGCAATGGTTTGTTAGAACACCAACAACAACATCGCCAACTGCTTGGACGGTTTTTGGATCCTGCTTCTTTTGAATTTAATAGGCAAGAATTTGAATCTATAGAACAGAATCTCAAAAACCATTATCCTTTGTTTCGCCCATTGGATGCCCTCAAACACTCCTTGAATGCCTTGGATGGTCGTTTCTTTTTGGGACAACAAGCACTAGCCAAAGCACAAGAAGAAGCTTATCGTTTGGTACAATTGTACAGACATAGAACCCAGCGGCTTTATGATCGTTATTTGATTTTTGTAGGAGAATATGCAGAGTTGCTGCACTTGAATTATCGCAAATGTGTTACCCGTATAGAGCAGCAAATAGATAAAATTGAGGGGCATATTGATTTGTACAAACGATTGTATGGGGAGGATTTTGACAAACAGAGCAGTTTTCAGGATGCTAAGTTAAAGGTGTTGAGTGTTTTTTCTAGAAAATACCAAGCTATACGAGCCGCCAAAGCCCAACTATTTAGGGATTATCAACAATTACAAGAAGAATACACACAAAGCAACTACTTAGAACAGCCTTTTCCAGACATCAAGGAGGAATTGCACCTAGCAGATGCTGCCGTCAAGTTGGAGGAGGTGCGCCAAGCGCTACAAGAGTGGCAGGCCAATGTCCCCAACCTAGTAGATACAACTATACAATCGCTCACAGTAGCCAACGATTTTCCCGAACACTTCTCCGAACAGCTAAAGGATTTAGAAGCCGATTACCAGGATTTATTGGAAGAGATAAATACAGATCGATTATTATTGCGCCCTGTAGAAAGCAAGGCTACCTTATTGGCCGATAAAGAGTCGTTTTTGCTCACTTTATTATTACAATTACAAAAACTAGAACACCACTGGGAGGACTTTGCCCCCTATTATCATTGGAGGCGTTCTTGGCGCAGCCTACCCCAACTCAGCCAAAAAGTTATTCAGGCATTGGTCAAGGCAGGTGCCAAGGATTGGTTGACCTATTTTAGAAGTTGGTATTTTCATCAAATCCTACTGCAACATTATTCAGCCGATTTGCCAAGGAGCAGCAGCCATGAAACCTTGCCCTTTGAGGAACTAGAAAAACGTCTTATTAGTCTCCAAAAACAACAAACTACCAAAGCGATACTAACTACCAAAGCCCGACAACGAGAACAAATCAAACGCATCAAACTCGAAAAAGATTTGGCCTTGACCAAGGCACGCAGCATTTTTAAAAACAAAAAAGTAAAAGATGTATTGGAGTGGATTGGCTTAGAACATTTGGGACAGGTGTTCCCGATTGTGTTGGCGACTCCCGAAATGATTGCGCCTTTATTGGGCACACAAGTGGCCGCCTTTGATTGGGTAATTGTAGACAATGCCCATGATTTGCCCCAGCAATTGGGCATACAAGTGCTGCAATTGGGCAACCAGCAATTGGTATTTGGGCAGCCTTTGGAGGGCAATGAGGTGCGATTGGAAGAGAACACCCTTTCGTGGATGCTTGGACAAAAAGGAAGGCAACAACAAGTGTTTACGCAAGTGCATTCCAAAGATAGTGCGCCGCTGGCTCGGCTCCACAATACCCAAGAACGCTCTACACACGTCTTTCACCAATTGCTCTCCCAAAGCCTAAGCCCTTACATCAATATCAATCGCCTAGAATTTCAGGTTTCTATAGAGGGAGTGATGGTTGATTTGTTAATTGCGCCCACCCAATCGCACCAAAAAGGCTTGGCTATTATCATAGATGGTGGCTTGTTGCACCAAGAGGCTTATGATTTTCAATTGGCGGTACAACGCCAACACATTCTGCAACAGCAAAACTATCCTGTCTACTATCTCTGGTCAGTAGATTGGTGGAAAGATGACAAACGTGCCTTGGAACAACTCTTAGCTCAAATTTTGGCTTTGGATCAGAAGGCTGGGGCTGGGGTGTTGGAGGAGGAGTAGGGGCGTGTACGGGCGATATGGGCGAATTGCGATTCGCCCCTACCGCCCCTACCGCCCGTACAAATAGGATGTGCCCAACGGCAGGGCTGCTTTGCTAAGACTACTTAATCTTGGCTTGGTTTTGGTTTTATTCGGTAATAAGGGTGTTTTTTTTCCCTATCCCAAGGCCAATATTGTGGAATTGAATCAACATAGTAGTTTTGTTGGAGTGCTTCGTAGCCTCTAATGCCTTGATTGGGATTGGTTAAGAAGTTTAGTTCGTCTGTTTTTGCATCCCTCAAATCCGCATCACTCAAATCTGCACCACTCAAATTCGCATCCCTCAAATACGCAAAACTCAAATTCGCAGACCTCAAATTCGCAGAACTCAAATCCGCATACATCAAATCCGCATTCCTCAAATTCGAAGACCTCAAATTCGCAGCACTCAAATTCGCAGCACTCAAATTCACAAACCTCAAATTCGCAGCACTCAAATTCGCAAAACTCAAATTCGCAAAACTCAAATTCGCATTCCTCAAATTCGCATCACTCAAATTCGCATCACTCAAATTCGCATTCCTCAAATTCGCACCCCTCAAATTCGCAGAACTCAAATTCGCAGAACTCAAATTCGCAGAACTCAAATTCGCATCCCTCAATTTCGCAGAACTCAAATTCGCTCTCTTTAAATCTGCATATTCAAAATTAGCCTTCCTAAAAATATTCAAGTAGGTAACAGAATCCAAATCACTTTCTACCAAACTAATCAACAACTGCCCTCTTTCGGGACTAAGCAATACACTGGTTAAGGTGTCCCCTTCTGTCAGGTACTTGTAAGGCTTTAGACTAGCTGATAAGGCAATAATGCGTCCTATGAGCTGTTTGGATAATTTTCTTTGTTTGTTGTTGCGCTCTTTTAACTCTCTATCTACAGCATCCATTACATTACTAAACAAAAATACCAAAGAACTTCTGCGCTCTGCTTCTTGTAGGTTGGTTTGTTGATCTAAGCGTTTGTTTTGGGCAGTTACTAGACGGTTTTGGATAGAAGCTTGTCTTATTTGTTCTATGATGTAAAGGTTTTGAGTATCTATTTGCCCTGTTTGACGCTCCATTAGGTCGGTTTGGGCATCTATCTTTATATTCTGCTGTGTAAACAATTCATTTTGGGCGGTTACTAGACGGTTTTGGATAGAAGCTTGTTTGATTTGTTCTTCAATGTAGAGATTTTGCGTATCTATTTGCCCCAGTTGCCGTTGTATGAATTGAGTTTGAATTCTTAACAAAGAATCTTGCGAACGCATTAAGGCAGTTTGTTCTGTTACTCTATCATTTTGGATTTCGAACAACTCATTTTGCCCTTCAAACAATTCATTCTGTCCACTAAACAGTTGATTTTGTTGCTTTAATTGCTCCAATTGCAAAAAAGCAATAATCCCAATAGAGATGCTGGTCAGTACGGTAAACAAACTTAGAAACGAATTGAAGGCAAAAAACTTGGTTGCATAGGCTTTGACCAATTGGATGCTCTCTGATACATAGGGTTTTAGTTGCTGGAGTTGGGCTTTGAGTTGTTCGGCTTGTTGTTGCTTTTGGCTGGGGTCTTTGCTTCTCAATAAATCGACCACTAGCAAGGGCAAGGGGGGCTTATTGTCAGTGCTAGAAAGCTGTTGTACTTTTTGCTGAAATTGTTCTTGTTGCCGCTGAAAAGCACGCTCCTTGAGCATATAAAACACCCATGCTATAAACGCCAACACTGCACCAGCCGCCATAAACAAAGCAAGGGAGCCATAATAATACATTCCCATCCCAAAACCTATTAGGCCCACGGTCAATATTACCCCCAGAAAGATTCTAGCATCTAAGAAGTTCTTGAATAAACGAATCACAAAAGAAAGCACTAGTTCTACTGGCGTAAAAAAGAATTGTGATACCCTTTTCCAAATAGGAGGCTGGGCAGCAGCTTGTTTGTAGTTTTCCAATTCCGCTCGTAGGCGTTCGTTTTCTTCTTGGAGTTGTTCGGGAGTTGGCATAAGCGGGGTGGTTTTGGTTGCTGTGGTACTTATACTAAAATCGGAAGGAATGCTTCCTTCCTTGGCTTACTTCGTCATATCGGAAGGACTTCGTCGCTTCCTTTTCTTATATCGTCCCGTTGGGCAGGGCTGTTAAGTTCTGGCAGATGAAACCGAATGCTGCTGGAAAAACCCCGAAGGGGTGATATTATAGTAGTAATAATGCCTATCAAATGCCTTTAAATCCCGAAGGGATGTCATTATTACCCCTACAAGACGATAATAGCACCCTTTCAGGGTTCAAAAACTACACTTAAACGTGTTCTATAACAATATCACCCCTTCGGGGTTTACAATTTACATAATCTAAATTTAGAACTTAACAGCCCTGCCCGTTGGGACTTTTAGGACTGGGCATAAGCTGGGTGGTTTTGGTTAGAGTCTAGCATTTATACCAAAATAAAAATAATTTTATTTTTTAGGTAGTATTTGTCAGGGTATTGAAAATATTACCCCTAACAACTAATAGTGGCATCCTTTCAGGCAGGGTTGGTATCATTACTTCGTCCTTTCAGGACTTTTTTCTACATGTTTCTTCGGAAGGAATGCTTCCTTCCTTCTGTTATGTCGTCCTTTCAGGACTTTTGGGGGTGTGTAGGGGCGAATTGCTATTGGTGTGGGGCGTGTACGGGCGAATGGCGATGGATGTAAGGAGTAGGGCGTATGCCATACGCCCCTACTCCTTACTCTTAATAATATAATCCAATTTCTTGGGACTATATTGGACATGGGTAGCATAATTGGGTTTGTACGGCAATTGAACTTTGATGGTCCGTTGTTGGTACACATCTATGGTCGAAAAATCAACCACGGCCTTAAAATCATCGTTGGATAGACGGGCATAATCGCTCAGGCCAACACTGCAAACAATTTCTATAGTTTTGGGCAACAAAACTATAATCAAATCCTCTGGTGCATTGACAATTTCTACAGGAACTTGTAGGCGTTTCTCTGTAATCTCCTCTACTTTGGCCTTGCAGGTGACTTCCTCTACCGAAAAACTCAAATTGGCGGTGGAGGAAGTGGCTAATCGCAATTGGGTATTCAAATCTGCATCTACAGGTTTAGATGGTAGTAAAACTACTGTTTTCCAAGCTTGTATATTACGCAAAACAGAAGCTGGCCCTGCAATTTCTACGGTCTTGGGTTCTATTTGTATAGAATCTACAAAGGTGTGGAGTGGGGCCAATTTGATTTGGTGATCCAAGACAATAGGCACGGTTTTGCGTGCCAATGGTTCTGTTTTGAGCCGAATGCGTTCAGGCTCTATATTGACGGGGGTTACTTGTGAGAGCACCCTCGATATTCTTGAACTCCAACTGCTGGTATTCACCACCCGTGTATCGTTTTGTGATACGGGCACGGTTAATACTCGGTCACTATTGCTATACGCCAAACTCAATAATTCCCAACCTGTTCCACGTACGGTCACTTCCAATTCTTGTACAGGAGGATAGGTAAAGGTCTTGTCTTCTGGCATTTCATAAGCCAATTTTACAACGGTTACATCTTGATAACTATATGAGAGTTTGGTAATTAGCCAAAAAATGAATGCCACAAAAATACAAATCCCCAAAACCCTCCTATCATTGTGCAAAAATGATCGAAGCGAGGTATAATTAGGCCTTGGTGGTGGCGGTGGGGGCGGACTTTGTGGAAGCCTCTCCATAAGCAGCTTGTGTTGCATCTTGAGAAATAGAACTACGCTGTACGGTAATTACAGTTTTGGGAGCGATTAGCAAGCTCAATGTACCCTCCTCTACCGAAGCAATGGTGCCGTGTAATCCACCAATGGTAACCACCCTAGTTCCTTTCTTGAGACTGTCTGTAAAATTTTTCTGCTCACGCTGTTCTCTGATAGAAGGGCGAATCATAAAAAAATAAAAAATCCCGATTCCGATTGCCATAAATGGTAACAAATAAGGATTCGCTCCGCCATTATCGGCAGCGGCTTGCCACAAGAAAAATAAATTGTTGTTCATATTTTTAGTGTTGTATTATTTTAGTTTTAATATTAAATATAAATAGTTTTTTTTAATCCAGAGCCATCGCCAGATCTAAATCTTTCCAATGAAAAGCCAACCGTGCAGGCGTTAATTCAGCAGGCAAATTATCCGTAGCAAGGGTAGATTTTAAGCTAAAATCTGCGCCTTGTGTACGCAAAATTTCCGCCATAGCCAGAGGGCCTCCCATATCTGCCAAATAATGAGCAGGTGTCCACCCACGTTCATCCCTTGCATTGATTTGCTCCTTGCCATAAGCCTTAATATAAGCCTGCAAACCATCTGGACGCTGACTAGCAGCTACTTGGTGCAGCTCTGTTACGCCCTGCCAAGGGTTGGGTGCAGGTTTGGCCCCTGCTTGCTGCAACAAAGTAATCAACTGCCCCACCCCAGCATAGCAGGCTAGGCGCAAGGGTGTCAAATCATGTATATCTGCCTGTTCCAAGGGAGAATCTGCTTTGATTAGCAATTTGGCTGTAGCCAAGGCATCCAAATAATGCAGATGTAATAATGGCCCCCAAGTTGATACGGCTATTTGGTGCTGCGCCTTTAGAGCAAGCAATTGGCCTTGTTGTGGGGCATACTTATTGTGGTTCTTTTCACAATAAAAAGCCCCTTGCTGCAAATAATAGCGAGTAAGCTTGCCATCTTCCTCCAATACATGTTCCCAATCATTGAGCCGAGTGCTCTGCACATTCCACAAGGCCAGCAACAAGGCCGTTTGTCCTTGGTCATTTTGGGCATCTCTACGGGCACCTGCTTTCAACAAGCTTTTGACCGCTCCTTTATTGCCCAAAGCACTAGCCGTTAGCAAAGGCGTGCTACCATCTGAGCTACACGCCTCCAAATTACACCCTGCCTTGAGCAAAGCATTGCAAGTAGCTGCATAATTGCCCGCAGCCGCCAAATGCAAGGCTGTTCCGCCCGATGTATTGCGCTGTTCCTTGCTTGCTCCAGCCTTTATCAGACGATTGCAAATAGCTGTTTGGCCCTCGCTGGCAGCTACATGCAAGGGATATAAGCCCGTTTGGTCTGGTGCATCAGGATCGGCTCCATAGCGCAATAGCAATTCCACAATAGTGGTACAACCACCATAAGCAGCGCTGTGCAATGCCTTGGAATGCGCTCCTTGGGCATTTGGATTGGCTCCTTGCTTGAGCAAGGCACGCACTCTAGCCACCTGATTTTGTTCTACTGCATCCAAGAGTGGCAGTGTTAACTGTTCATTCATACCAATGAGCTACTAAATAATTTTATTCTGCTGCTTCTTCACGAGCTTTTTTGGCTTCCAATTCTTTCTTTTCTGTTTCTGGATTAACCTCTACGCCACCCACCACGCGAATGACCGTTTGATTGGGCAAGGTATTGGCCGAAATAGTCACCGATTTGTTCTGCTCGCCGTGTTTTCCTTTACTGTTGAATTTTACCTTAATCTCACCATCCTGCCCCGGAGCAATAGGATCACGAGGCCACTCTGGCACTGTACAACCACAGCTTCCTCTGGCATTGTTAATAATCAAAGGATTTTTACCGGTATTGGTAAACTTAAATACATGCTCTACAATATCCCCTTCTACAATATCACCAAAGTCAAACACTTCTTCCTCAAAAGTAATTTGAGCAGCTTCATCAGGCGAAATTGCTTCATTGGCAGTAACAGGATTATTAATCAAAGTAGAATTGCGAATGCCATCTAGCTTTTTTATGTCTTCTGCTGCAATCACAGAATTAGTTAAGTCTTCCTCAGAGCTACAGCTCGAAAAAGCCATTAAAAACAGAACACTGATCCAAAGTAAGTTTTTCATTTTTGTAGTATAATTTTTGATAATTATTATGGTAACAGAAAGGATTCAACAACCATGCTACTACCTTTTAGAATGTCAAATTGTCGTTGTTATACGATAAGACAACCTTGTTAGCTATTATTTTCTAAGCAAGAATTTTCAGGTGTGTTGTAACAAAGCTGGTATTGATAGCATTCTATTAAATTAGTTGTCCTTGGGTTTTAATAAGCATACAATTCCAGCCGAAACTGTCAAGTTGTCTTTTGCTACTAATAAGGATTTTCGGTAAGCCCCCTCTACTTGCAAAGCAAAACGAGGAGCTAAATGAAC
>CAYULH010000075.1:0-25772 GCA_964445645.1 uncultured Aureispira sp.
AGTGTACAGACTAATCAGTAAGCTAAAAAAGCATCTTGTATCTAATTGATTATCAAGCCTTTATTGCTTTGATTTATTTTCTGTAATAAGCTAATAATCAATTAGATACGATTTCCAACACTCGCAAAGCGATCTGAATTAGTTTGTATAGTATACAGACTAATGAAGTAAGGTGGTAACACTCCTAAGGCTTATTCTTTTTGAGTTTGATAGCACGGCCCATTTCTTTGATGAAATCACCTTTTTTGACAAACTCTGTTTCTTTCATGTATTTGTAAGCTGCATTGGTAGCAAAATTGGTGGTGAGTACAAAGGTATTGGCTTCGGCATCTTCTTCTTGGATAGGAATGACCAATTCTTGATTGTTAAAAATAAGAGTAATAGAACTTACCTTTTTGCTGTGTTTGTAGGTATAAAAACGAGGTGGATCCGTATTGCTGATACTGTCTCTCACTTCGTCAGAAGCCGCCATGAGTTGACGTTGGCGTTGCGCCAACAACTCTAATGCAGCTTCCCCATCGGGCTGAAAACTAGCCGTTTCATCCTCATTGATATAGATTTCATCAATACTAGAAGGACTGGTGTTTTTGCCCATGCTTTGTATAATCAACCGCAAACCCTCTATTTTTTTATCATTGTAGGCTTCCAATTGATAATCCGTGAGTTGGTGGTCACTGGTCAAAATTACACGGCCACTTCCTAGTGGTCGCCATTTGCCACGAGTTTCACAACTTACCCACCCTTTTTGATAATTGTAAATAAAAACACCATCGCGGCGTAAATCTAAATCTATCTTGGTCTCTGAAGATTTACCCTTGCCTTGGTAACTGTAGGAGCCTGTTTGGGCCTGTAAGAATGACCATGTTAGACTCACTAATAGTAGTGTAGTGAAGAACTGCATAGTTTTGTTGTTTTAGTTGGTTTGTGATCGTTATTCAATGAGGCACTTTGTGATGTTTTATTTTAATAAAAATACACCAAGTAATACTAATGGCTAACTGAAAATTGCTATCGTTATTCTTCAACAAATTCTAAACCATAGGGGGAGCATTGAATAATTAGTACAAAATATGAAAATGTAGAATGATTTTCGGTTTCTAGTGCTGAAACTATGCCAAACCTGCTACATTTTTCTGAATACTGTTGTAATTGATGGCTACAAACAAAGCACAGAGGACAATACCAACTAGCCAAACCAACCAATGTGGAAAATAGCTGAGTTGATAGCCTTGTTCTGCCAAGCTAGATGTGAGTGTATACTTGATTGGAATTAGCAGGGCAAAAGTTGCAAGTACCACTACTGCAAAACGCTTGAGTAGTTGATTGGAGAGCGTGGCAGCTATATCTTTGGTGGGGTAGCCCAATTGTAACAACAGGCGTATATCTTGGCTAGATTGAGCAATAAGCACCTGAAAATTGAGTATAAAAACCAATAAGGCCAAGCTAACAATTGTCAATCCAATTGCTACCAACAAAAAGACCAATAAATTTAAGGAACTCTTGAGTTCGCCACCAATCAAGCCCCCTTTGGACAATTCATAGCCTTTTTCTTCCAAGAATTTTTCTAAATGAACATTGTAAGGATTGTCGGTAGAGGCAATCAATTGGGTGGGGTCTTTGGCTTGGGCCTCGTCTCCATACAAGCTGTTGGCATATTCCATAAAACTAGGCGGCACCAAAATCGAATTTACATTGGGGGTAAACCCAGCCACATAAGCCTCAAAACGCTCACTACTACCTTTGCCAGCAATTGTTACATAAAAATCTACCAAACTGATGGTCTTGGCCGAAAACTTGGGCAATCCTTGGCTTGGAGCAAAACCAAAATTGTACAAGGCCAAATAATCACTAGACAGCACAATTGGAAGCGGTTCGCCTTTTTTCCATTGAAACAGGGCGGTATCTACATCCAAGTAGGAAACAGGCAATGATTGAAAAAACAACAAGGTTCTAAAACGCAGCCGTTCGCTAGACATAGCCACCTTATAAGTATTGGATTCAAAAGGATCTACCGCATTAAAAAAGGGTTGTTGGCGCATTTCCTCCAATTCCTCGGCAGAGAAAGACAGCTCACTGCTATAGTTTTGCTCAAAGGATTTATTAATAACCAAGAAGTTATTGTCTTGTGCGCCTTTGGTCAATGTTTGCACATCGAGGTACACCTGCAAGGCAAAGAGCAAGACAAACAACCCAATAAAAATACCAACAGAAGCCCCAAGCAATTGCCCAGCACTACGGTTTTTCCATAAAACTTGATGTAACATAGTTTAGGATTTAGACCCCTTTATTTATGCGTAGCGGCGACGAATGAGTTTGATAAAATCTTTGGCAATTGGGCGTTTGGTTTTGTGCATCCACTCGTTTTGTTCTATCAAGTTTTGCTCCATATACTGGCGTGCTCCTGCAAAATCCTTCCCATCATTGAGCATCTTAATAGCCGTTTGGAATTGTCCTACATCACCACCAAACAATTCATTGATGTATAAGAATTTTTCGTTGAGTCCCAAGGCTTTTTGTAAATCATCTAATTTAGAAGAACTTAGTTTTTGGGATAAATCAGTGGCCTCTTGATAATGAAAAAGTGTTTCATAAGCCTCGTTAAAACCACTTTCTTCTTCGGCTGCTGCTGCTGTATTGACAGGAGTGGACACCGGCACAGGTGGTTCTGGTGTAGGCTCTACAGGCTTTTCTATGGGGGTAGGAGGCGTGGCTATAGCTGGTGGCTGCTCTGTTGCTGGTGGTGGAACGGGGGCAACTACGACAGGGGCAACAGGCTCGGGTTCTGGTTCTGGGCTTGGATCAGGTGTAGGTTCTGGCGTAGGAGTGTTGGTATTGGGCGTATTAAAGACCAATTTTGGTTTCTTTTTGGCAGGCTCTGTTGTTGGTTGTGGTTCTTGTACTGGAGGAGTGGGCGTTGGAGTGGGCACAGCAGGAGCTTCTTCCACGGCTTCCTCAAAGCAAGCATCATACAAGGCACGTATAGAAGCTAGAAAAGCATCTCTATCTACACGAGAGACAATGGATTGATTTTCTATTAAATAAGCATAAAAATTATTGACTTTGTCTAGTTTCTGTTTGACGTTCTGTACGTTCATAAAGGTTATTCGTGAAAACGGTTAATAATCAAAATTGAAGGAAAGATAAGTTTTTTCGATGAAGTTACTGAAAAAACAAAGACGCAATTACCATTCTAATGTTGTCAAATGATAATTACGCCTTACAAGAAGAATTATTGTGCCAATTTTGAGGGATTTATCAAATTATGGGCTATGGTGGAGAAACTGGAAGCTCTTCAAACAATTATTTTTGATAAGATATTAGACATTATGGCGAATGGAGTTGTATAGGGATAAAAAATTATTCGCAATAATATCTATTGAGTTGTTTTAGAATTTTTGATTTAGGTGAGCCGAATGTGTGCTTGATGTTTACCAATCTGTTTGGCGTTCCCAGTAATTCTGACCCATAATTTCCTCCAATACAGAGAGGTAACTTTGGTAGCGCAAAATGCTAATTTTATCTTCTTCTACGGCTGCTTTTACAGCACAATGTGGCTCATTGACATGCAGGCAATCACTAAATTTGCAATGTTGGGAGTGCTCAAACAACTCTCTAAAATTGTGGGCAACATCCATAGGCTCCATATTGATGAATCCCATTTCCTTGATACCGGGGGTATCAATAATGTGGCCGCCATTTTCTAGCTTGTACATTTGTGCAAAGGTGGTGGTGTGCATCCCCTTGCCCGAGTAGTCGGACACCTCTTGAGTGGTGAGATCCAGATTGGCATCAATTCGATTGACCAAAGAGGATTTGCCAACGCCCGAATGCCCCGAAATGAGCGTGGTTTTGCCTTGTAGCAATTCTTTGAGTTGTTCTACGCCTTCGCCTGTTTCGGCCGAAACGAGTAGGGTTTGGTAGCCAATTTCTTCGTATAGGGCTTTGAGTCCACCATAAATTTCCATATCAGCTGTTCCATACAAATCCGATTTGTTTACAATAATATACGAAGGAATATTGTGCGACTCAGTGGTGAGCAAGAAGCGATCAATAAAACCCGATTTGAGCATGGGAAAGCGAATGGTGACAATAACAAAGGCTTGGTCAATATTGGCTGCAAGCAAGTGCATGTAGTGTTTGCGTCTGGTTGATTGGCGCAAGACGTAGTTTTCTCTAGGGTAGAGTTTGGAAATCATACCCGTATCCAAACCTTTTTCGGGATCAACCCCCACACGGTCGCCAACAGCTATGGGATTGGTCAATTTTATTTTGCCCAATCTAAATTTTCCCTTGATTCGGCAAGCCATCGAACGCCCATCTTCCAGTAATACCGTATACCATTTGCCTGTTGATTTGGTTACAATTCCGTCCAAAATATCTCAATTGTGTATTTGTAAGTAATTATGATAGTTGCACAACGTCCCCACAGGGGCAAAACGTTCCACAAGGTAGGGATAAATTTTGACTGTCTTAATCCTAATATTTTAACATAAAAAAAGTAAAATGATTAGGTGAAAGTCTGTGTAAGATAACTTTAGTTTCTTGGTTAGAACATTTATAGCAACATCTATTTTTTAAACAAGTGCTAATATTTTCAAACATGTGCTAAAAATACTACATTTAGGAATACAAAGTATGGTCATTTATTTTAATGAATAAAAAAGACTTTAAAGTGACTTAGTAAAGACCAACAAAATAGCCTAATGTTGCTTTTAAACAACTTCTATAAGTTTAACGCGATTAAAACATATTATTCATGCCAAAACATGTTTATTTATTTTATACAGAAGCTAATATCACAGAAGCACAACAAGTTAGAAATGAGCTTCAAGCATTAAATATTCCTTTTAAGAAAGATCTCCCTGTTGCCAAGAAGGTAGAACAGTTACTAGACGATCCAGAGGGGGTAGGATTATTGCTAGTTAGTGATAATTTTTTGAAAGATTTGGCGCAAACACGCTATTTGGGAAAATTATTAGAAGAAGTGCCAGCCGAGCGTCTTTTGGCAGTTATCACACACGGCCGTCGCCCCAAAAAGGGCGAACCAGAACGTCAAGAAGTATATCCTACACGCATCAAAACCCTCAATGATGTAATGTATTATCGAGATTATTGGTATGAGGCTTGGATTGCTTTGCGTAAAATTTCAAAAACGGCAGAGGCCGATCAGCTCGAAGATATTGGCGAGCGCAAAGAGATTGCAAAACGCTTGTCTGTCGGAAATATTTCCAATTATATTCGAGGAATTAACCAATCAGAACCCATTGAGTGGGATGCTTTGTATGCCGATGATTATCAGGTTTTGAGAGTGCGTACAGGGCTAGTACCTAGTGATGTGGTGGTAGATGATGCCCCATTGCCAAAAGAGGCCGACATTCCTATCATTGAATTGCCCGTAGAGGAAGAAGAGCCCGTAGAGGAAGAAGGTATCTTAGTAGCCGAGCTTGTAGCAGAGGAAAAAACAGCCGAGCAAGAGGAAGAGGAGGCACCAGTGCCAGCAGAACCACTTGCGGTAGAGGATGTAGTACCAGATGAAGAACCCCCAGAAGAAGTGGAAGAAGCATTAGAGGAAGTACCAGAACCAGCAGAACCACTTGTTGTAGAGGATGCAGTACCAGATGAAGAACCCCCAGAGGAAGTAGAAGAAGCACTAGAGGAAGAACCAGTAGTAGTGGAGACTAGTGCTGTAGAAGAAGCAACGCCTCAGCCAGAGGAAACAACAGAAGAAGCACCTTTTTCTTTGGAGCAATTGGAGGGGGATTTGGAAGAATTGGATGCTGCGGAAATTTTGGCCAAGTATGATATAGATGAAGTAGACGATATTGATGTCTTGTTTCACATTGCAGAGAGCCAAGTAGAGGAGGATGAAGATATGGCCGCTCGCCACAGTTATGAGCGTATTCTCACCTTAGACCCTTACAATGGCCGTGCTATGATTTGGTTGGCAAGATTGCTCGCCAAGCAAGAAGGAGATTTGGTACACACAGAGGCATCCAATTTTTATAGAAAAGCCATTATGGTTAATGATGACAATCCTAGCTTGTATTATGAGTATGGATTGTTGCAACAACAAGAAAAATCGTATCACAAGGCCAGTGAATCTTTTAGAGAAGCTTTGTTGTTGGATAAACATTATGAAGAGGCTTATTTTGGATTGGCACAATGTCTTAAAGAAACAGGGCGTTTGGAAGAAGCTAAGGCCAATTATCTGCAAGCTTGTATTTTGGATGCAGCGCGTTTTGAGACAGCCGAAAATGATAATTATTTCCAGATTATACGACCAACACAGGAGGAGGAAGAAGTGGTAGAAGAGGAGGCAGAAGAACCTACAAAAGAAGCGCATCCCAATGCCAGTACAGTGGTGTTGGTGACAGGGGCTACTTCTGGAATTGGCCGCTCTATTGCTGGGCAATTTGCCTTGAGTGGCTACAAAGTTATTATGGTTGGTCGCCGAACCGAACGATTGGTAGCGTTTAAGAAATTGTTAGAAGAGCATTTGGCAGAAGCACAGATTTATTGCCTCAGCTTGGATGTAAGAAACCTGAAGGCTGTGGAGGATGCTGTTGCAAACTTGCCTGAGGGTTGGAAGGATATTGATATTTTGGTCAATAATGCAGGCTTGGCCAAGGGCTTTGGTCCCATCCACGAGGGCGATGTCAAGCATTGGGAAACCATGATAGATACCAATCTCAAAGGTTTGTTGTATGTCAGCCGTGTTGTTACCCCGCTGATGGTGGCCCGCCAAAAAGGCCATGTTATCAATATAGGTTCTGTAGCAGGAGTAGAAGCTTATGCTGGTGGTGGCGTGTATTGTGCCACCAAGGCGGCTGTAGATTCCCTCACCCGTTCTATGCGTCTGGATTTGCACCAGCATAATGTGAAGGTAACAGCCATACACCCCGGACATGTAGAGCAAACGGAATTTGCTGAGGTGCGTTATGAGGATGCCCAAAAAGCCAAAATTTATGATGATTTTAAACCCTTGGAGGCCAAGGATGTGGCCGATACAGTGGTGTATATTGCTACCCGTCCCGATCATGTCAATATACAGAATGTATTGATGTTTGGGACCCAACAAGCTTCGGCTACACAGGTAGATCGAAGTGGGCGAGGGGACGAAGCCTAAAAATAACAGTAGTGGCGTATGCAATACGCCACTACTGTATCAACAAAAAAGGCACTACGCCCAATCTCTTTGTGCCATCAAACGGGCAATTTCAACAATGGTTTGGGTCGCCAATTCCATAGATTCTAATGGGACATACTCAAAACGACTGTGAAAATTGAGCCCGCCTGCAAAAATATTGGGGCAGGGCAAGCCCATAAACGAGAGGCGAGAGCCATCAGTACCCCCACGAATAGGACGGGTAATAGGCTCTAGGCCAATATTCGTAATGGCTTCTCGGGCCAACTCCACAATGTGCATGACAGGACGCACCTTTTCGGCCATATTGTAGTATTGATCGGTAATTTTGAGGCTAAAACGATTGCCATGCGTCTCATTAGAACTATCTACAATATACTGCATTAGACTCTTTTTGGCTTCAAATTTTGCCTTGTCATGATCTCGAATAATGTAACGTAGGCTCGTTTTGTCTACATCGCCCTCCATAGACAGCAAGTGATAAAAACCTTCGTAGCCCTCGGTTTTTTCTGGCACTTCATTGGCGGGCAACATTTTGGTAAAATTGGTAGCCAAGTACATGGAATTGACCATTTTGCCCTTGGCCGCCCCCGGATGCACAATTTTGCCCTGAATATCTACTTCTGCATAAGCGGCATTAAAATTCTCATACTCAATTTCTCCCGGCAAAGAACCATCCATAGTATAAGCCCATTCTGCATCAAATTTTTCTACATCAAACAAGTCTGCCCCTCTTCCTACTTCCTCATCAGGCGTAAAGCAAATGCGAATTTTGCCATGCTCTATTTCTGGATGGGCCAATAGATATTCCATAGCAGAAACAATCTCTGTAACCCCTGCTTTGTCATCGGCTCCTAGCAGTGTGGTGCCATCAGTAGTAATGAGGGTTTGGCCTGTGAATTGGAGCATTTCGGGAAATTCCTTTGGACTCAATATCAAATTTTGTTCTTCATTAATAACCAAATCGCCTCCCTCATAATTTTCCCAAATTTGAGGATTGCAGCCTGTTGCTGTAAAATCTGGTGAGGTGTCAATATGTGCCACAAAACCCACTGTTGGAATTTTTTTGTCGGTATTGGCGGGCAAGGTTGCCATAATGTAGCAATGGTCATCGAGGCTAACATCACTCAAGCCTATGTTTTTTAGCTCTTCTGCAATTTGTTGGGCCAATACAAATTGTTTGTCTGTACTAGGAATTTTATCTACTCCAAATTCTGATTGGGTATCTACCTTTACATAGCGCAAAAAACGCTCTAGTATTTTATCTCTCATGTTGGTGTTTTGATTAAACAAGATTAAACAACGGCTAGTAAAATAAATAAAATGCCTTGTTTTTTAGCTTTTTCTTAGAAAAAGTAGGTGGCTTGTTTTGAGGAGGCAAACCAAACAAAGGCGATTTTTTTATTAAAAATAAGACAAAAAATGCTTTTTAAAAGAGTGTTTTATTTTAGTTTTTAGAAAGTTTTTATTAGTAATAATGTAGTTTTTGTGTTGTAATTCAATTTTTTAAGTGTTATGGATTATGAAATGTAAAAAATAAAAGAACTTAAATGTTATTGTGGCGCAAACAGTTGTTCTCTATCATTGTATCAACAATAAAGCAGGTGGCAAGGGAATTCCACCAACATTTAACTAGTAATATTTATTAAAATTATCATATTATGTATAAGTTCTTCTCTTTATTATTTTGGATAAATTTGCTGCTGTGGGCAGGCACACAAACTGCACAAGCTCAGTGTCAGGTGTCTTTTAATCAGATTGATTCTAACAATACGGTTTATTTTTCGGCTATTAACAATGGTGCGCTTAATCCTATTTTTGTTTGGACCATCAATGATGCTGTAGCAGGCACTACCAATACCATAACAGGGGTTACGCCCAATACTAGTTTTACCTTTGCAGGGGCAAGCAACTTCCACTATGTTTGTGTGACTATGTATGATAGTTTGACCAATTGTCAAGCATCCTATTGTGATACGGTATCTACTTCTGGCTCGGCCAATCCTTGTAACAATACTGCTGTAAGTTTTTACACCTCTCTTCAAGGCAATACAGGGGTGTTTTATCCCAATCTTAGCGGATTTAATACCAATGCAACTACCTACAGTTGGAGTTTTGGCAGCACTGCAAGTATTGGGCAGGCTACCCTGCCTTCGGGCTGGAATCTTATTTGCTTGACCGTGACAGATGGTGTCTGTACAGAAACTTATTGTGATAGTATATATGTCAATCCAGCACCATGTCAGGGAGGCTCTGTGTGGATCAATCAAACCATAGTGAACAGCAATACCATTAGCTTTAGCAGTACTATTACAGGGGGTAATGGTGGTTTTACGTACAATTGGGATTTTGGAGATGGCAACACCAGTACTTTGGCCAATCCTACACATACTTATGGCCCTCCGTATGGTGGTTATGCTGTATCATTGACGGTAATGGATACCTTGGGTTGTATTTTTACAGAGTATGATAGTGTGTGGGTTAGTGGCAATAATACGCCTTGTAATACTTCAGTGAGCTTTACTTCTTCTGTGCAGGGCAATGTGGGCGTGTTTACTCCTAGTATTAGTGGTTTTAATGCCAATGCAGTAATGTATAGCTGGAGTTTTGGCAGCACAGGCTCTGTAGGGCAGGCTGTCTTACCATCAGGTTGGAATTTGATTTGCTTGACCGTGAGTGATAGTTTATGTACAGAGACTTATTGTGATAGTGTTTGGGTGCCTATCAATTGTAATGGTCATACAGTAACCTTGACCTTGAATCATGACAATTATGCCTCTGAAACATCTTGGGATGTAGTGGATGCAGCAGGGAATGTAGTAGCCAATGGCAATTCGTATGCTTGGATGAATGGCACGACTACTTACGAAAACTTGTGCTTGCCTACAGGTTGTTATACGCTCCATGTGTATGATAGCTGGGGAGATGGTATGTGCTGTGCTTATGGTCAAGGTAGCTACAGCTTGGCAGATAATGCAGGAACATTCAACATTACAGGAGGCAGCTTTGCTTATGTAGATGCTAGAAATTTTTGTGTAGGAGGAGCTACCAATCCTTGTGGCAACTTGAGCAATACTACGATTAGCCATACTATTGGTGCCAATGGTGCTGTCACCTTTACCAGCCATATTAATGGCAATGTTGCTCCTACTAGTTATATTTGGTTGGTCGATGGCAATGTGGTGGCCACTACAGCCAATGCTACTGTCAACTTATCCAATGGTGTATACAGTTATTGCTTGATTGTAGATTCGACAGGAGTATGTAGAAATGTAATTTGTGATTCTATTCTAATCACTAATGCCAACAATGGCCCTCAAGGATGTGCAGGTATTGTACCTGATATGACTGTAGTACAAGATTCTTCTAATCCTTATCAATTGTATGTGCAACCCATCCTAAACAATGTACCCGCAGGTTCTTCATTTATATTCTACTGGAGCTTTGGCGACAATAGTGGTGCTTATGGCAGCCAAGCAAGCCACAGCTACAACAGCTATGGTTCTTACAACTTATGTTTTGTAGCCATTGACAGTGCTTCTGGTTGTATTGTTCATTACTGTGATACTATTACCTTGGATTCTTTGGGCAATTTTAGCCGCTTTGTAAACAAACCGGGTTTTAGAGTCAATACATTGACTCCAATTCTCAATAGTAACATCAATACGACTACCATCGAAACAGTTGCTTGGGAAGTAGAGTTATACCCCAATCCAGCTAGTAGAGTCATCAACTTGCAATTGAATACTCCTGAAGCACTCCATGGTCAAGTAAGTATCTTGGCATTAACAGGGCAAGTAGTACAACAACAAGTACTCGATCAGGCGGCAGGCAATAGCCAATTGCAATTGTCCATTGAGGAATTGCCCGCAGGTGTTTACTTTGTACGCCTAGCTACCGAAACCCAACAACAGACCTTGAAATTTATCAAAGAATAATGTCTAATAGAAAACATAATCTACTGTGTAAGGTAGAATATAGGGTGTGAATAAGAAGCCAGTGTTTGGGGAAACACTGGCTTTCTTTTTTAGGGTTGTTTTGAGTAGTTTTAGATAGTTTTTTGCTGTTTTTAGGGCTTTAAATTATTGATTTTCATTGTTTAATGGTTGGTTGTTTTTTAATAAAATAAAAATAATAGCCTTAAAATGTCATTGCAGCAGCTGGATTAGAGCCGTATTATTGTATGGTAAGATTAAACAAGCATTTTAGTACAAGTTGCTAAATACAAGAACTGTCTTTTAGTAGACTGTAACCTATTGTTTACAATAGGATATAGGGTGTGAATATGGCCAAAGTTTGGGGAAACTTTGGCCTTTTTTGTGTTTGTTCCTAAAATTTTATTACTTGATATATGGTGTAAATTTTGTTTTGTATTTGCTTAATAAGCAATGTTTAAAATTGATGAGTTGTTTGCTTTGTGTAATCGTTTTTTAAAAGTTATGAGGCATTTTTTTTTCAACACTATTTTTTAGGCAGCATTATTGTTTATACAGTGAAAAATTATATTTCTATTGCACGCCCAAACACAAGTACAATGAAAACAACAATTACTTTTCTACTAATTCTATTTTGGTCTTTGATAGTTGTAGCACAAAACAGGCCTACTCCCATGTCTGAGCAAGCTTTTATAAAGTTTATGGAAGAACTAGAAGAGGAGTTTTCGGACTTTGGGAAAATGGAGTTGGCCGAAAAAATGTTGAAGGAGAATTATCTTTCTGCTGCACAGCTCAAGCAAGTGCTAGAGGAGTTTGATTTTGAGCGTCAAAAAGAGCAGCTTGCCAAAATGGCTTACCCGAGAATGTATGAACCCAATAATTTCTATCAAATCTATTCCACTTTCAATTTTGATGATACTAGAAAACGACTAAAAGCTTGGACTAATACACAGCCCAATTATGGCAATTCTAACAATAATAATTACGCAGCTAGGGGAGGGAATGCCAACAATTTTGAGCGTGCTTATCAGCAACTGCAGAGCACCACATTTGACTCGGATAAATGGCCGATTGCACAAGATTTGGTAGACAATAATTATTTGTATGCAGCGCAGGTGAGTGCTATTGTTACGTTGTTTGATTTCAAAACCAATGAAGATAAATTTGCCCGATATGCTTATCCCAAAACGTATGACCCACAAAATTATCACTTAGTCATTGATGCCTTGACCTTTGTTTCTAGCAAGCAAAGCCTAAACAATTGGCTCCAAGACCAGCCCCAACCAAATCCCAATAATGGTGGGGTAAACAATGACCCCAATTGGAATTCTAATAATAATAATACTTATGGTAACAATGACCCTAATTGGAATTCTAATAATAATCCTTATGGTAACAATGACCCTAATTGGAATTCTAACAACAATAATTCCCCTTATGGCAATAACGACCCAAATTGGAACTCCAACAACAATAACAACCCCTACAATAACAACAATCCAAATAATAATTCTAATAATAATAACAACCCTTATGGCAACAACAACAATGCAGGAAACAATGATCCTGTAACGGCCACACCTGTTTCTTCCACAGATTTAATCAACATCAGCAATCAATTGCACGATATTCCAAATGACCGAGAGCGTTTAGTACGCGCCAAGCAAATTAGCGACCAAGTAAGCTGGAAATCAGAGCAAGTACGAGAGTTGATGCAAGTGTTTTTATTTGAGAACAGCCGTTTAGATTTTGCTATGTATGCTTATAGTCACACCTCAGATGTACAAAATTATGGGATCGTAAGAGATGCACTGGCCGAATTGGACAAACAACAACAGTTGGTTGCTTATATACAAAGTGTAGGAGGTACTATAAGTAATGCTAGTTCTAATATAAATAATGGCACTACTGTTGATGGAAATAATGGTAGTAATGCTAACAATGGAAGTGCTAATGTGCTTTCTGAGGAGGATTTTCAAGCAGCCAAAGCAGGTGTTGAACGTTATTCCTCAGACAGTGACCGACTAAACGCAGCCAAATCTATTGTAGAAGAACAATACCTAAGCAGCAATCAAGTAGCACAATTAGTTGAGTTGTTTGTGTTTGATGATGTGCGTTTAGCGTTTGCCAAGTTAGCTTATCCCAAAACACAAGACAAAGAAAACTATAACCAAGTTATTGGATTGATGCAAAATACATCTAGTCAAGAAGATTTACGACAGTATATTAACAATAATTAACAAGATTTTTCTGTTGTATTGTTTACGTATCATTTGATTATAAATATTGAAATTCTTATCTTTGACCTTATAAACAGAAAAGCAGTACTGCTGTTTTGTTTCCAAAGCAGAGGTAAAGACTAAATAGAGTAACAATGAAAGCAACGTTTTTTCTTAGTATCATAATTGTTTTATTAACAGGAATAACTCATACTGCAACAGCTCAAACCAAAAAAATAGCTTGGCGCAGTCATGGAGGAAACAACGCCACATTTACTTTTAAATCAACTGATGATTTCGGTTTGATGGATCCCTCCACGTACCGAAGTCTACAAAAGGCAACCAAACAAGATACCATTACGCGTGATTCTTTGGCAGTATGCAACATGCCCAAGAAGCTAAAGGCAGTACACCAAACTCCCACCAAAACAAAAAAGGAAGAAGCAAGAAAGAAGCGTGAATGGCGAAAAGCAAAGAGGCAAGAAGTACGTCAAGAAATAAAAATGATCAAAAAAGCCCCTAAAAAAGAGGTCAAAGCCCAAGCCAGCATGGTGCCTATTTTTAATGATGCCACTCCTTGGTTGTGGTGCTTATTGTTGCCACTAGCCCTTGTATTTGGAGCCAGTCTCCAAAAGCCATAAAAGTATGACACAACAGCAAAAGGAGTGGACCAAATTTCAATTTTTTTTGTTGTCTACAACAACTGTATTTGTTGTATCATTTGCCATCACTACTCTAGGCCCATTCCACTGGATGCCCTCTTTTCGTTCTTTGTTTGAGGGCCTATCCATGCAAATGGTAGATTGGAGTGCCCAAGTATTCTTTGGATACTCCAATGATTTTCATTCCCCCATCAGTTCCGACTCCTTAGGGCTGCTCATTCATGCGTTCAACCTGCTCCTTCTCTCGCTTGTTGCTGCTGCTTTGTTTTTATTCAGAACACCCTCCTCTACAGTACTGGACCAATGGTATTACTGGTTGCGAGCCTTTTTGAGTTATTACATAGCCTTGCAAATGTTACTATATGGCTTTAACAAGGTATTTAAATATCAATTTTACCTACCCGAACCCAATACACTTTATACAACTGTAGGAGAAATTCCCAGAGATCTTTTGTTTTGGACAGTCATGGGCACAGCTTATGGCTATACTGTTTTTGCAGGTCTATTAGAAGTTTTAGCGGCGTTGTTGCTGTTGTTTAGAAGAACGCGCTTAATAGGAGCCTTGCTCACCATGATCTTATTGGCAAATATTGCTGCCATCAATTTTGGTTTTAATATCTCTGTCAAAATCTACACGCTCTTTTATATCTTGTTTACGAGCATTATCCTATTGCCCCATTTATGGCGTTTGTACGCCTTTTTATTACAAAATCGCTGGATAGAACGAAGTGACTGGGAGCCAAGTTACGAGGCATTTTTTCGTAGGCTAATCTATGCCAATGTTAAGACAGTAGTAGTAGGCTTGCTGCTTCTGGAGAGTTTATATCCCTATTTTAAAGCTAATAATTTTAACGACGACCAACAGGAACGCCCAGCTTTTCATGGCGCTTATGAAGCTACCTCTTTTGTTCAGAGCAAGGTGAATTATCCCAACAAAAGTATTTATCCTTGGCGTTGGAACAAAGCCTTTGTACATCGTAGAGGGTATTTTGTAGTGCAGTATAAGAATGGACAAACACAAGATTATAAATTTTCTTATAATGAAGAGGAAGGATTTTTTGAACTAACACATACCCGTACCCAACAAGTTAGCCGCTTCCATTATTTTGTACTACCCGATGGTAGCCTAAGGCTAGAGGGCGTACTAGACAAAGCCCCACTCAAAGTCTTTCTCAACAAGCTAGATTGGCGTACCCTGCCACTGCTAAAACAAGAATTTCATTGGACAATTGATGAAATTACTCCTAAGTAAGCAGCATTAACTAGATGCTCTATCCAATTGGTAAAAGTATTTTTCTAAAAAAATCATTTAAAACAACAAAAAATAAAACACTGATAATCAGTATTTTATTTTGTTTTTTTGAGGAAGGTTGCAATTTTTTCAAAAAGTTGTTGTTCAAGTTGGCACGCTTTTTTAAAAGTAATAGACTAACCAAATGAAAGTAATACTTCCCAAATGAAAATAAATTGGATGGGACTAATTCTAGACGTAGAGCCAAACCACCCCCAACTTTAAAAATAATAACATCATGAAAAATATATTCTTTATAGCAACACTACTACTTAGCACTACTTTATTTCTTTCTGCTCAAAACGAAGAGCCAATAGCTTCTAACAAAAGCGGTAGCCAAAATCAAGAGTATTATGGCGGCAGATATGACCACAGAGACAATGGCCGCCGTGGCACCGATTACAACCATCGTTATGGCAATGACCGTCGTGGAGGGGATTATAGAAACAACGGCCGTCATGGAGGTGGTTATTATGGTGGAGGTCACGGGCATGGACACGGACACGGAAATGGTCACGGACACGGAAATGGACACGGTCACGGACACGGAAATGGACACGGGCATGGACATGGACACGGATACGGAAATGGGCATGGACATGGACATGGTCACGGACATGGCAATAGAGGCAGAAGACACGGCCACCGTTATGTTGGCTACTGCAACTATACCAATCACAACTATGGCTGGAGACCAGTAGCAGTTAATGTTTTTAATGGTTGTCGCCAGCGCATTCGTAATTGTGGCTTTGAAAATGACCGTTTGAGAGAGGCGATGTTCTTTGTAGATCACAATTATGTAAGTGCTCACCAAATTGCAGATATTATGAGTTTCTTTAGTTTTGAAAGCACGCGTTTAAAATTTGCTAAGTATGCCTTCCACAGAACTTGTGATATTCAGAATTATGGAGTTGTTTTTGCAGAGTTGACCTTTAATTCTAGCCGCCGTGAATTAGATTGCTACATCCGTGATTATCACTGGTAGAATTATCTAAATATCAACAATAAAATAGCTAATTATTGTTTTTCAAATTACTGATTAATAGTGATTTATAAATAACAAAGGCTCCTTGCATCAAGGAGCCTTTTTTTATCTTTTAGTCTAAAAATTTTTTCTGAAAATAGTTCCCAAAAGTTGAGGTTTGGCATACTTTTTCACCTTCTGTAAACAAGCGCATACAATTTTCTATTGTTTTGTTCGTTGGTCGTAACTTTGACCATTAAATAACTTTTGTTATACTTACTGTAAATCAATTAGAACGGGATAATATAGGAGTATACCAATCAATTTTCCTCAATTTTAGACAAGGGTAGCAACATTGGTGATTGACCAATGATTGGCCTATTTTAATTATTAAAAAAATAAACATTATGAAAGTATTTCTTTACACCTATTTGTTGCTGTTTGTGGGTGCCTTTTGGTCCACGCAAGCCACGGCACAAGTCAATGGTGAATCTAGGATGGGTAATGGTGGACATTACACAATTCTGGGGCTCAATGGCGGTGGCGCTTGGCAAGACAGTGATGTTACCGCACGCCTAGGAGGTGGCTGGGGGTTTTATGTTGGGCATAGTTTTACCAATCGCCCCAATGCCTTTTTCTCATCGGATTGGCGTATTCGTTATATGAATACCTATACGTTTGGTCAGAACTCTAGCGATACTAGATTTGGAAATCCTATATTATCTGATCCTACTCGATTCTCTTATCGTCCTGATAGTAGTGCTTTTGCACACAACCATTTTACGGCCTTTCACGATATATCGTTTGAGGCAAGGCTCAATTTTGAAGAATTGCGTCGTCGCACCCGTGTTCTATTCTCTCTTTATGGGGGAATTGGTTTAGGGATTTACGGCAGTCGATTTGACCAGTTGGATGCTGATGGCAATGAATATGATTATGCAGGCGTAGATTTGGCACAATCTGATCGTTCTATTCGCAGAGATATTATCAATTTTCGAGATGGAGATTACGAAACGTTTAGTAATGAAGATGACTTTGGGGATAATCTCTTTAGAGTGGGTATTATGCCAAGTATTGGGGTAGAATTGGGGTACTGGTTTACGCCTTATTTTGCATTGGCCATAGGGCATCGTGTTACCTTTACCCTGCAAGAGAATTTTGAGGGTATTAATATTAATAATGATAAAGACATAGAAAGCTCTATACACCATTATACTGCTTTGATGCTGCACTGGCGTTTGCAATCACGCAGAGCCAGAAGACAAGTCACCTGCCCCGAAGTTCAGTTTATAGCACCTGCGGGCAATGGGCAGCAAACCTCTACCAATCGTTCCAATGCTTTTATCAAGGCCAATGTACGCCATGTTAGTAGCCAACAAGTGACGGTTACTGTAAATGGTAGAGAAGTAAATTCTTTGGTATTTAATAGTTCATCTTCTACTGTAGAGGGCAACATCAACTTAGTAGTGGGAGAGAACCGTGTGGTGGTACGCGCACAAAACTCTTGTGGAACAGATGCACAAGCCGTTAGAATTGTTTATACACCAGACAATAATACCAATACGAACACCAATACCAACACCAATACACAGCCTGTTAGTCGTCCACCTGTCGTGACGTTTACTAATCCTGCATCTACGCCTACCAATAGCAGTGCCGATAGAATCAATATTGCCGCACAGATTACAAATATTACAGGAAGACATGCAGTTGTATTTACCGTAAATGGACAAAGAAATACCAACTTTAGTTTTTCGGGTACTAGCTTTACGGCCAATGGAATTACTTTGTTGGCTGGTCAGAATGTATTTACCATTACGGCTACCAATAACGATGGAAGCGATACTAAAACAGTAGTTGTTAATTATCAGCAAGAAGATCCAAGACCTATTGTAAACATCACTTCACCAATTGGAAATCCTTTTGTTACTCAAAGTGATAGAGCCACTGTTACCGCTACTATTGATTATGTATACAGTCCTCAAGATGTAGTATGTACCGTCAATGGTAGTTCTACCAATGCTTTTAGTTTTAATGGTAATGCCTTTACTTTATCTAATATTATACTGAATAGAGGCAACAATACCGTAATCATTACTGGTCGCAACAATGCTGGGCAAGACAGCAAAAGCATCACCATTGCTTATGAGCCAGTAGTGGTGCAAACGCCACGCCCTGTAGTAACTATTACAGAGCCAAGCGCTAATCCATTCAATACCAGCAACCCAAGATTGAACCTAAGAGCAACCATTTTGAATGTAGACAATGCAAGAAATGTTACCTGCACGCACAATGGGCGCAACATTACGAATTTTAGTTTCTCTGGAACCAGCTTTGTCGCCAGCAATATTATTTTGGCATCAGGCAATAACACCTTTGTTGTCACTGGACGCAATAGCAGTGGAAGTGATAGCCGAAGTACCGTTGTAATTTTCCAAAAGCAACAACCAGCACCAACAGTAGTAATTACTACTCCAAGTGGTAATCCTACCACCACTAGTGTTGGTTCTGCCAATATCCGTGCAGTTATCAACAATGTATCAGGAAGCAATAACGTACGTATGACGGTGAATGGTCGTGCCTATACTAGCTTTTCTTTTTCAGGCACTAGTTTTACCGCTAATAATGTGCGTTTAACACAAGGCAACAATACCGTTGTCATTCAAGGAACGAACAGCCAAGGCACTGCTACGGCTAGTACTACTATTGTTTATCAAGTACAGCAAGAGCCAGAACCATCTGTAGTGATTACCAGCCCTAGTGGCAACCCAACCAATACAAGTGTAGGAACGGCTAATATTCGCGCTACTATCAACAATGTATCGGGTCGCAACAATGTACGCATGACGGTGAATGGTCAGGTGAATACCAATTTTAGTTTCTCAGGCAATAGCTTTAGTGCCAATGGTGTTGCTTTAACACAAGGCAACAATACCGTTGTCATTCAAGGAACGAACAGCCAAGGCACTGCTACGGCTAGTACTACTATTGTTTATCAAGTACAGCAAGAGCCAGAACCATCTGTAGTGATTACCAGCCCTAGTGGCAACCCAACCAATACAAGTGTAGGAACGGCTAATATTCGCGCTACTATCAACAATGTATCGGGTCGCAACAATGTACGCATGACGGTGAATGGTCAGGTGAATACCAATTTTAGTTTCTCAGGCAATAGCTTTAGTGCCAATGGTGTTGCTTTAACACAAGGCAACAATACCGTTGTCATTCAAGGAACGAATAGCCAAGGCACTGCTACGGCTAGTACTACTATTGTTTATAAGCCTGTTCCGCCACCAGTAGTACGATTCACTAATCCTACTACCAACCCGTTGAATACGAATCAGAATAGTATTAATATCACTGCAAGTATTACAAATGTAAGCAGTAGGAACGATGTGACATTTACGGTCAATGGCCGTGCTTATAACTTTAGCTATAGAAATGGACTTTTGCAAGCCAATGGGATAGAGTTGAATGTGGGTAATAATACCTTTGTGGTAGCTGGCCGCAACAGTGCTGGACAAGATAGCAAGACAACAACTGTAGTTTATCGTCAGGCTGTACCAGAACCAGTGGTTACTATTACGAATCCAAGCAGTAATCCATTTACTACCCAGCAAGCAACCGCTACTATTGGTGCTACTATTTTGAATGTAAGTAGTCGTAACAATGTACAGCTCAAGGTGAATGGGCAAGCCGTAACGAACTTTACTTTTTCAGGAACTGCCTTTGTAGCTAATAATGTGGCATTGAGTATGGGTAACAATACCATTATGGTATCAGGATCGAATAGCGAAGGTACCGCAACTGCTACTACTGTTATTGTACGCCAAGCACCACTACCAAAACCAATAGTACGTATTTTGGTACCCAATACCAATCCTGCCAATGTGATGGTGAGCAGTTCCAATATTACTGCCAATATACAGCATGTTTCTAGCAAGAGTGATGTGAGTTTTGTGGTCAATGGTCAGAACAATACCAACTTTAGTTTCTCAGGCAATACCTTTACGGCCAATAATGTGCCTTTGCGTGTAGGCAATAACAATATTGAAATTGTGGGACGCAATAGTGTAGGCAGAGCAAGTGCTTCTACAGTTATTGTTTATCAAGCACCCAAACCACCACGAGTTACCATTACCGCACCGAGTCAAAATCCATTGACTACCAGCAACCAACGTGTAAATATTAGCGCAACAATTCTGGAAGTAAGCGGGAGAGGAGACATTCGTTTCCGAGTGAATGGTCAGGACAATACTAACTTTACGTTTTCTGGAACACAATTTACAGCCAGTAATGTATCGTTGAATCCCGGAAGCAATACCATTACTATTTTTGCAAGCAATGCACAGGGAAGAGATAGTAAATCAACAACTATTATTTATCAACAACCAGTGCCAAGACCTACTGTAACCATTACGTCACCCAGTACCAATCCATTTAATACACAAAACAACACCATCAGAATTACAGCTACTATTACCAATGTAGCCAACCAAAGTGGTGTAGGATTTCAGGTGAATGGACGCACAATAACCAACTTCCAGTTGTTGGGAACTACTTTTATGGCCAGTAATGTTCCGTTGAATCCCGGTAATAACTCTTTTGTGATTACAGGAACCAACAGTGCAGGCACCGCTACAGCTAGTACCAATGTAATTTATACACCAGCAGTAGCACGCCCCACTGTAACCATCACGATTCCAAGTAGCAACCCAACAAATGTATCTACATCTAGCACAACTGTACGTGCTACCATTCAGAATGTAACCAATCGAAACAATGTTTCGATGACCGTAAACGGAAGAGCTGTAAGCAACTTCATGTTGGCAGGAACCATCTTCCAAGCCAATGGGGTAGTGCTAACACCGGGTAATAATACCATTACCGTTAGAGCAACCAATGCAGGCGGAGCTGCTAGTGATTCCAAGGTAGTTGTCTTTACACCTCGTACCACTGGTGGTACTACAGGAGGCAATACCAACCAAACAGGTTCGGGTTCTTCTGGAGGTGGAAATACAGGAAGTGGATCAAGTAATGCTGGTGGATCAAGTGGTGGTTCTAGTAGCTCTAGTGCCAAGAAGAATGTAAATACTTCTAACACAAATACTAGAACTAACTCAAGCAATACCAAAGCAGGTGCTTCTACCAAGTCAGGCTCTAGCACTCCAACAGAGTCTACCACCAAAAAAGGAGGTACAACTACTAAAAGTGCCACGAAGAAAGGTGGAACTAGATAGTTTATAATCTTTGGAAGCAGATTCTAAATTTTAAATAGATTGAGTCATCTCACAAGTTGGGATGACTCATTTTTTTTTGATGCTGTAGGGGGAGCGTGGTATGTGTAGCGGTACAAAATCGCTACACATACCACAAAAAAAATAGCAATCAATACAAGATTGATTGCTATTGCTATATTCAAAGACCTATTGGTCGGTGTAGTTAAATTCTAGAGAGGAAATTGCTAATATCACCTACAACTCCGTGCAAATACTCATAATTTACACTGTAGAAAATTTGCTTACCTCTGCGCTCGTGTGTAACGATATTGGCCAAACGCAAAATACGCAAGTGTTGTGATGTGATAGATTGTTCCAATCCTAGCGTATTGTAAATTTTGTTTACATTGATGTGCTTATGCTTATCAATGAAAGCAAGAATTTGCAATCTCAAATCGTGTGTCAAAGCGCGCATTACTTCTGCTGCATACTCTAACTTATCTTCGTCTATAATTACTGTTTGTGTCTCCATTGTTAAGAGGATTTTGATATAAAGTTAAAAAATGAGAACAATAATGCCAGACAACATTAAACTAATCTGTTTGATAGTCGAAGGGACATGTTGTTAGACAATTATAAAAAAGAAAAGCAATTAGGCAGCCAACTGGTCTACCAATACAGATACTTCTGAAAGACGTTCGTTGTTCAACGTGTAGTAGATAAATTTACCTCTGCGTTGTGTTAGAACAATACCTGCTTTACGCAAAATAGCTAGGTGCTGAGAAGCAACAGATTGCTCAATGCGTAATTTAACATAAATATCTGTTACGTTCATTGTTTCGTTTTCACGTAGCAGATCTACAATTTTTTTGCGTAAGTCGTGACTGATAGCACGAAGAATCAATACTACTCGGCGCAATTCAGGATAGATTAATTTAACTTCCTGTTTTCCGTTTTTAAGAGTGAACACCTCTGTTTTTGATTTTGCCATAATAAGAATACGGTTACAAATTAAAAAATAACAACTAAAACAAACGCTTATTTGGTTCTATGGCAAATAATGCATTTGTTATACATTACTAATGTAATATGCGTGGAATATCTTTTTGCTTGAAGAATATTCCAACGATAAAAAGTACCATTAGTACATACTTTATATCGTTTAAGGGGATCGTATACTGTCAATAAAACTCTTGTATTTCTAAATAAATACAGTTAGTATCGACATCTAAGCCTATTGCAAAAGCAAATTACAATAAGCAAGTTGTTGTATGAGAATAACAGAATCTTGTATTCTGTAAAATTAAGTAGTAAGCAAAGGACAGAACTTATAGCTCATAAGATAAATATTAGTACTATGTAGCCAATTGATCCACTACCAAGTAGTAATATTTGATGACACAAGATATAAAAAAATGTTCACTAAGTATAAAAAGTATGTTTTATTTTTCAGGAAAGTTTGTTTTTTTTCAATTTTCTGTACTTTTTATCTACTAAAGCTGTATTTAAATAGCTCAAAAATTAAAAAGGGTCTTTAAAATACAAAATAAACCACTAATTATTAACTCACCTAAAGATTAAAACATAAGGGCATAATTATTTTACTCAAACCAACAATTATACCATATATAATATAATGCCAAGATCGAAATAAAGTTTGATACAAACAAATTATTAATAAGAAAAAAAGCACTCAATTTTAAAATTGAATGCTTCTAAATAACGTATGTCTTAATTAAATTAGTATTTGTATAAGCAACTAATTATTCCTCCTCTTCAGATGTTGTTTGGTCTGTTTCAGAGGCTACTTCTTCCTTGGCAGAAGGAGTTCTACTTTCTTGATACGCTTTCAAAACGGCTTCAAATTCTTCTTTTGTGCTGTCAATCATCTCTTTGCCCATCTCTTCAGAAGTTTTTTCCAGAATACGTTGGTCCATTAAGCTTTCAAAACGTTTGTTCACTTCATTTTTGTCAGACAAAACACGTTCTAACATGTTATCCATCATTTCTCCATAAGGAGGGATTTGATAATTGAAGTAGTTGAGAATCTCTGTACGAGTTGCATTTTCAATATCCTGATAAGTTACTTGAACTTGATATTTCTCTGCAAGGTTTTCACGAATCAAAGACCAATTTGTGTTTCTGATAAAAGAACTGTATTCTTCGCTCTCAAAGAAATCATCTGTAATTTCTGGATTTCTTTCTTTCAGCCACTTTTTCAAGAATTCAACAGGCAAGTCCAATTTGTTGTTTTCCATCAAATAGTCAAACACCAAATTATTAAAATGGTTTAGTGCGCCTTGTTTATAAGCCTTGTATAATTCTCCTCTTACCTTTTCTTTGAAGGTATCTAGATCTTCCACTTCTTGATCGGGGAATAGTTGATCGAAGAATGCTTGATTCAATTCTGCTTTTGCTACACGTTTTACCTCTTTGATGGTAAGACGGAATTGGTTGTTGATTTCGGTATCTTCTTCTAGGCCCAATACATGCTTGCGAATGTATGATTCTTCTTTGTCCTCGATGGTATAAATATCAAAATCGAAAGAATCACCAACAGTAGCGGTTAGCAAGTCATCTTTGAGTTGGTCATTGGCCAAATCTCTCAATGCCAAATAAGTTTCTTCTTTTACAACACCATCCTCTTTTACATTTCCTTCTGCATCCAATTCGTCCAAACGAATGGCGAGCATGTCTTCCTCTTGTACATCTGTAACATTGTTCTGGAATCCAGTACTGTTTTTTCTGCGAATTCTATCAATTTCTTCGTCCACTTCTTCGTCCGTAACAGCAATATCGTAGAAAGGAAGCTTATTATCTAAGGAAATGCCTGCCACCTCAAATTCAGGGGCAAAACCTACCTCAAATTTGAATTCATAATCATCCGGCTTATTGATTTGAAAATTTAGGCTTTTGTCTTCAATGGCAATAGGGTTGCCCAAAACACGCAATTTTTCTTCCTTAAAATAGTCATCTAAGCCAGTTCCCAATGCTTCGTTAATCTCTTCCACTAACACCGCATTACCAAACTTACGTTTGATGAGGCTCATAGGCACTTTGCCAGGGCGAAAGCCTTTAATTTGTGCTTCTTTGCGGTATTTTTTGAGCTTCTGATTTACTTTAGTCAAGTAATCATCTTTGGTGAGTTCAACTGTTATGATAGCATTTAGCTCATCGACGTTTTCATGCTTTATCGTTGGCATTGAATGATTTTTATTTAGGTATAAAAAGTAAAAGTGCAAGTTGAGAATCATGTGCTGGTTTAGCGATTCGACAACTTGCACTTCTTTACGAATTTCTTGGTGCGGGTGGAGGGACTCGAACCCACACACCTTGCGGCACTAGATCCTAAGTCTAGCGTGTCTACCAATTTCACCACACCCGCGCTTTTAATGCGATGCAAATATACGCACAATTATATGGAAGAAGCAAATTTTACTTCAAAAAAAATCATTTTTTTCTTGCTTTTGGGGCAAAATTTGAGCTGTTCCAGCTCAAACCAAGCGTTTGATGATAGCCAATTGGTGGGTTTGCTGTTTTTGGTGCCAAATGCCCTCCCGAGTTAAGGAATCTATACGTACCCAAGCCGAGGCATGTATAAGGGTATTGGGCGTTAATAAAAGCCCTACATGGGTTATTTTTCCTTTTTTATTCTCAAAAAAAGCAACATCACCGGCTTGCTGTGTACCCCATTCAATAGTAGTGCCCAAGGCGACTTGTTGAGCGGCATCTCTAGGCAGCATTTTTCCGATCATTCTAAATACAATTTGCATCAATCCCGAACAATCAATGCCTGCACAAGTGCGTCCACCCCATAGATAAGGCGTATTGAGAAACAAACGAGCGACTTCACAAACATGGCTTGGGTTGGGGGGGGCAGTATAGGAGGGCGTGCCTAAATAGCAAAAAGCATGTCGTTGGGCATCCCAATGGGCCAAATTGGGGGCATAACTCAAAAAAGGTTTGTTGTATTGTGCTTGGTCTATCAAATGCACCTGATTGTTCGCAATCCAGCCTTCATACTGGTCATGACTGGTTTGGATATAACTCCATTCGGCTTCTTGTTGGAGTATCGTATAGGTTTCTTGATACAGGAGCTGGTTGACCATTTCGCTGCTGTGTTTGGCTTCTGCACGCATAGGAACTATGGGCAGTAAGATTTGACCAAAGGTAGGATTGTCCATATTGAGGTATTTGCATGGTTAATTCAGAAGTTGTTTAAAAATTCGAGTATCTTTCGTTCAATTTTTTTCATTGAACAACTTCATTCTTATTATAAAGAGCAACTACAACCTTACTTCATTAGTCTGTATACTATACAAACTAATTCAGATCGCT
>CAYULH010000076.1:0-7082 GCA_964445645.1 uncultured Aureispira sp.
CGCCTCGATCTGAGAAAAAATCTCTCATTTTTTATTGTACGGTTACTTTTTTGCATCTACTTATTCTGATACACTCGCTCACTAAAAAGATAGACCAATGGCTATGCCCAAATTATATGCACTTCTTGTAGGGATCAATGAATATGCACATTCTATTACTGCTAATTTGATAGGGACACACCATGATGTAAAAAACATTGAACGCCAATTGCAACTCAAATATAGCAAGGATTTTGAACTTGACATTCATATTTTATTGGACGACCAAGCCACACGCAGCAATGTGGTGAAGGAATTGGAACAACATCTGGGAAGCGCACAGGAGGAGGATGTGGCCTTTTTCTTTTTTGCAGGGCATGGCTCTTGGCTCAAGAGCCACGAAGAATTTCAAGATTCGAGCTTTAATATCGTAGAAAACACCCTTGTTTGTCACGATAGTAGAATGCCCAAACGGTACGATTTATCGGAAAGAGAATTGTTGGTTTTGTACAATTACATTACACGCAACCAAGCCCCCCTTATTGTGGTCTTAGATACTTGCCATACGGTAAAATTTGACCGACATCCCCACCACCCTACACGATTACTCATAGGCAGGGAGCAAGCCAAAAAGATAGAGCATTATCTGTATGATGCTACGGTAGAACAAAACAAATTTTACTATTACAAAGAGCTATTGACCCACAAGGAAATCAAGACCTTATCTAGTGCTTCTTATGTTTGTTATGCGGCCTGCACAGATGCACAATATGCCTACGAGAGCGAAGAAGGCGGTTGGTTTACCAAGGCATTTCTCAAAGCCATGCGTAACATAGACACCTTGAGCTATTTTCAGTTTTACCACGTTTTGCTCAGTGAGATGGTTACTTATGAGGTTCAGCAAACTCCCACCTTGGTTGGTCACCACCAATTTGATGTATACCAAGCGTTTATCACAGGAGCAATTACCTCCAATACCCTCCAACGATTTAAAGTATTTGAAGACCACAACCAAATAGATTATCGGGTTCAGTTTGGCGCCGAATTGGGTTTCCCCATCAATTTAGGCCACTCCATTGCCTTCAATTTATTTGATCGAGAACATGGTTCTACGGTGGTGGGCAAAGGAACCGTCAAATTTATAGGCGTACAAGACAGTCCTATTCATATCTCTCTATTATCACCCTCTGATGAATACAAAAAATATTACTGGGCCGAATTGCTCCACTTTACCACTACCCCGCTTTTGGTTGGGTTTGTGGGGGCTGAACAAGAGTTGGAATTGCTAAACACAGCCGTGCAAGCCTGTGATATACCACAAATACTCTTTGTTAAGGGTAGTCATAACTGCCCCTTCTACATCGCATTAGAATCTGATATTTATCGCCTCTATCAAAAAGACCGTCCTACCTTTTTATTAGAATTTGAACCCGACACGCTAACCGATAGCAGCTTTGTGGCTCGATTCATCAAACGCTTGGAACACTTGCGCCAATGGTACGATACCGTCCACTTAGCCAATCCCAAATCCACGATTCTATACAAGGATGTACTTTTTAAATTTACCACACCCCATATCGACACAGCCGCAGAGGCCCGAGTTTCCTATACCCACCACGGCAAGCAAATTCAGACCGATTTAACAACTGCCAACGAATTTCCACAAAAAGAATACAACACCGTACACTTAAACATAAAAGAAGACGAGGCAATAGAGTACAAGATTGATCTTTTTAATACCGCCTCCTACGAGGATTATTATGCGTCCTTGCTTTTGGTAACGGCCAATTATGGCGTACTAACACTTGATAGCAATATCCCTTTATTGGCACGGGCTACCATCAACGACATTATAGACCCGTATTACAGTTCTTTGGTATTTGATGAACCGGCCGACCAGCAACTCCATTCTTACTTGAAAGTTATTCTCAGTAGAAACAAACTACCGAGTATAGAGGGTTTTATGTTGGAAGAATTGGCCTTGGAACAAGATTTTATTCCTGTAGCTCGTGCTACTAGAGCAGCTTCTAAACGCATCCAAGCACTGGATTGGCAATGCCTGACACTGCGTTTTGAATTAAATAAAAAAACCTAAGTACCAACCAATTGTTATATACTAAACCCCTCCCCCCATTCTTAATAATAACACCAATAAACACTACAATTCATCAACAATGAGCAGCGCACGTTTAGAACAACTCCAACAATTCCTAGCCAAAACCCCCAATGAGCCTTTTATTTTGTTTGCCATTGCCAAGGAATACGAAAAACTAGAGCAATTGCAAGATGCTTTACAGTATTATGAGCAACTCACCCAAAATGCGCCCGATTATGTGGGTACTTACTATCACTTGGGCAAATTATTGGAACAATTGGGCCAAGACCAAAAAGCATTCTTCACCTACAAAAAAGGCATGGAAGTTGCCAAAAATGCTGGCGACAACCATAGCCTAGCTGAATTGGCTGGTGCCAAAATGGAATTGGGCGATGACGACGACTTTGAGTAAACGCCCCCAACCCATTCTTCTTTCTTTCCGTTTTTTGTGTTGTAAGGTTTTTGGTAGGAATCAAGAACCATTAAGCTTGCAAAAGCAGGAAATAATGGTGTCCTACCAAACGTTATAAACATCCCTATAAATTTAGGCACTATTATTAACAAGTATTTAGATAAAATCGTACCTTTGCAGCTATGCTAAAACAGAAAGAAATTTTTTACGGCTTTTTTTTAGGGCTTATTGTATTGTTTTCGAGCTGCAAAAGCAGTTTTGAACAATTGCGCCTTTCCAATGATACCGATTTGAAACTCAGCAAGGCATTTGAGTTTTATGAGGCAGGCGAATACCTCAAGGCACAGTATCTATTTGAGGATTTGATAGGAGTAGTACGCTTGACGGACAAAGCCGAAAAAGTGTATTTTCATTATGCGTACACGCATTACCATTTGGAGAATTACAGTTTTGCTTCTTATTATTTTAAGCAATTCTCTACTACCTACCCCAATGGTAAGTATGCCGAAGAGGCTTTGTTTATGAGTGCAGATGCCTTTTACAGACTCTCGCCTAATTATCGCCTCACACAGGAAGATACCAAGAGCGCTATTGAAGGGCTGCAAATTTTTGCCAATACTTATCCTGAAAGTGAGAAAGTAGCGGATTGCAATGAGCGCATTGATAATTTGCGTTCCAAGTTAGAACAAAAAGCACTCAACAGCGCCAAAGGCTACTACCAACGCAAGCGTTACCAAGCCGCCCGACATGCGTTCAAGAGTTTGTTAATCGACTTTCCCGATACACAGGAAGGCGAATATATTCGCTACATGATTATCAAAACCAATACAAAATATGCCCAGCAATCTATCTTGTCTAAGCAAGTAGAACGCTACGAAGAAACATTAACCGCTATCAACGCCTTCAAACAGCGTTATGAGGATAGTAAATATGGCAATGAGATCGCCAATATAGAAACAGCAGCTACTAACAAAATTAAAAAGATTCGTAATGAACATTAATAGAAATAACGAAATCAAGCAAAAAGCACAGGGAATCAATCCATACATTGTTGCTCGTAATCTGGATGAAATTTCTGTCTTGGGTGGTGGAAATATTTACCAGTCTCTTAATATTATTGCTCGTCGTGCCAACCAAATTGGTATAGATCTCAAGAAAGAATTGCACGCCAAATTGGACGAATTTGCTTCTACAACGGATACATTGGAGGAAATTCACGAAAACAAAGAGCAAATTGAAATTTCTAAGTTTTATGAGCGTCTGCCCAATCCAAGTATTATTGCTTTGCACGAGTTCTTTGATGGCAAAGTATACCACCGTTTTAAAGAAACTGAAGAATAATACCCAATGCGTGGTATAGTACTATAAATCAATATCCTGACAATAGCAGCTTGGCTATTTGTCAGGATTTTTTATTTGAAGTTGCTCAAAAGAACACACGATGTCGCTTTCTGGAAAAAAAATACTAGTCGCTATTTCTGGCAGCATAGCTGCTTACAAAATGGCTTTTTTTGTCCGTTTATTGATAAAGGCTGATGCTGAAGTGAAAATAGTCATGACCCCATCGGCACAAGATTTTATTACCCCGCTCACCCTTTCTACCCTCTCCAAAAATGATGTTTGGAGTGATGTACATTCGGGTGCAGGCTGGAACAACCATGTAGAGTTAGGGCTTTGGGCGGATGCCTTATTGGTAGCGCCGGCCACGGCCAACACCTTGGCCAAAATGGCCAATGGATTGTGCGATAACTTGTTATTGGCGGTTTATTTATCGAGCAGATGCCCTGTATTTTTTGCGCCTGCTATGGATTTGGATATGTGGCTGCATCCAGCTACCCAGCACAATGTCCAGCGTCTGCAAGGATTTGGCAATCACCTGTTGCCGCCCGAAGAAGGCGAACTAGCAAGTGGCTTGGTGGGCAAAGGGCGTATGGCCGAACCCGAAACCATGTTCCAGCATTTGGAAGATTTTTTTGCTGCCCAAGAAGCCCAGCCCCTTCAAGGCAAACAGGTATTGATTACCTCAGGTGCCACCCAAGAGTCTATTGATCCTGTGCGTTTTATTAGCAATCACTCTACAGGCAGAATGGGTGCTGCTCTAGCGAATGAAATGGCGCAAGCGGGGGCGCAAGTTACGCTGGTTAGTGCCAAAAATGCCCTACTTCCGCCAACACACCCCCATATAAACATCGTGCCTATTGTCTCGGCCGATGATCTCTATCAAGCTGCTGCCCAGCATTTTCCAGAAGCAGATATTACCATTTTGGCGGCAGCCGTAGCCGATTATACCCCCGAACAACGCGCCCCACACAAAATCAAAAAGAAAACAGGGCCGCTAACCCTTACACTCAAACGCACCGTTGATGTAGCCGCTACGCTAGGCCAGCAAAAAGCCGCCCACCAACTGCTCATTGGCTTTGCCTTAGAAACTACCAATGCGCTAGAAAATGCAACGAGCAAATTGCGCCGCAAGAATTTTGATGCCATTGTCTTGAATGATTTGTCGGATGCAGGGGCAGGGTTTGGACATGTCACCAACAAAGTGACCATCATTGAGGCTAGTGGCGAACAAACCAATTATCCACTCAAAAACAAACAAGCTGTTGCTCAGGATATTACCCACAAAATCATTCAATTGCTCCCCAAAACCTCCTAAAAGGCTGTTAAAATCTTACTTGGGCGATACGTTACCTACTTTTTTTTCGTTTTTTTATATAACGAAGATGTTTATTATTCAAACCACAAAATGCTATCATGTTTAGATCATTGCTACTTGCTGTTCTTTTCTTTTTTATTATTAATACCATAACAAAAGCACAGGAATTCAATACCCAAGTCACGGTTAATACGCCCAAAATTCAGTCGGTTGATCCTAAATTATTTAAGAATTTTGAGACAACGGTAGCGGAATTTATGAATACGAGAAACTGGGTGGAAGATGATTTTGAAACCAATGAGCGCATTGAACTCAATATTATTATTACCATCAATGAGGAAGTTTCTCAAACCTATTTTAAAGGAGAAATGACCATTCAGGCCAGTCGCCCAGTTTACGGAAGTGGGTACAATTCGGTCTTGTTCCAAGTCTTGGACAAGGATTTTGAATTTTCGTTTCAGGAATATGAACGCCTAGATTTTTCAGAGAACACCTACACCTCCAATCTGACTTCTACGCTTGCTTTTTATGCCTATGTCATTCTCGGAATGGACTACGATTCTTTTTCAGAATTGGGTGGCGATGAATACTTACAAAAAGCCCAAGACATTCTCAATACCGTGCCTAGAAGTTCTGTAAAAGGCTGGACAGCAGCAGGAACCATCAATAGAAGCCGTTATTGGCTGATTGAAAATTTGCTCAATCCTCGTATGCAAAATATGCGCCGTGCCATGTATGAGTACTATTTGTTGGGTTTGGATAGAATTGCACAAGAAGGCGAAACGGAAAAGGGCCTGACTTCTATCTTCAAAGCCTTGCAAGCAATAGATGCGGCCAACCAATCGAACCCCAACTCTATGTGGGTGCAGATTTTTTCAGATGCCAAAAAAGATGAGATTTTAAACTTGTTCCAAGTGGCTGATTTTAATACCAAACGCCAAGTATACAGCATCATGGTCAAGCTAGATGGAACACGTACCGAAGCTTATCGAGCCTTATTAAAATAATTATCCCTATCCATTATGCCCCAAAGAATTGCTTATTTGACCGACTTGCACCTCGATGACCAATACTCCAAAATGTCGAATGCCGATACATTTCGGCATTTGGAAACGGTACTGAAAGATTTGGAAACCAAACAGGTGGACAAGTTAATTTTGGGTGGTGATTTGGGCGAGCCTGCTACAATGGCGTATTTATTTGAGCAGATAAATGCCTTTGAAGAGGTGCATATTACCTTGGGCAATCACGATGAGTGGGCCGATATTTTGCCCTATTATAATAAAGCGCAACAGCTAGAGGCGCAAGCAGCTTTGTATTATTCGTTTGTCGAGGATGGGTACAAATATATTTTCTTGGACAGCAGCAGCGGCCTAGTGCCGAGCAATCAAGTGGCATGGTTGCAACAAGAACTAGACAGCTCCTACCCTATTTTGCTCTTTATGCACCATCCTGTTTTTGGAATAGCAGAACGCTGCTTGGTCGATGAGCAGTTTCCGCTGCAAGAGCGAGAACTAATGCAGCAATTACTCCTAGAAAGTGGGGCTAACATCACCCTATTTTGTGGACATTATCATATTCCACACCAACAAACCCAAGGCAAGGTGCAACAAATCATCACCCCTGCCATTTCCTTTCAATTTGATATGGAAGCCGAGCAGTTGCGCTTTCATGCCAATCATTTTGGCTACCGAATGATTGAAGTGTCTGAGACGGGTGTGCAGTCTGAAGTATTTTCTTTTTCGTTGTAATAATATTTTTACAATTCCAATTTCAAAAAACGGCCTGTATGGCTGGTTGGATGTTTGGCTACAACTTCGGGCGTTCCTTCTACCACAATCGTTCCACCTCTACGGCCACCTTCAGGCCCTATATCAATGATATAGTCTGCAGCTTTCATAATATCTTCGTCATGTTCAACCACAATCACCGTATTTCCT
>CAYULH010000076.1:7092-25723 GCA_964445645.1 uncultured Aureispira sp.
AATGACGTGATCGGCCATTTTGATTACATCCATATTGTGCTCAATCACTACAATGGTATTGCCCCGATCCACCAACTCCTCCAATACACCCAGCAATAATTTAATATCGGCAAAGTGCAATCCTGTAGTGGGTTCGTCCAGAATATACAAGGTATTTCCTGTGTCTTTTTTGGCCAATTCTTTTGCCAACTTGATCCGTTGCGCCTCTCCACCTGATAGCGTGGTGGCCGACTGACCAAGGGTGATGTAGCCCAAGCCTACCATTTTGAGGGTACTAATATACTGGTGAATACGTGGCACCCGCTCAAAGAATTCTGTAGCTTCATCGACCGTCATATCCAATATATCATTGATAGATTCGCCAGCATACAAAATCTCTAAGGTTTCTCTATTATAACGCTTGCCACTACAATTCTCACATTCTACCTCTACATTAGGCAAGAACTGCATTTCAATGACACGCTTGCCCGAGCCGCCACACTCCTCACAGCGTCCGCCCTTTACATTAAAAGAAAAACGCCCCGGTTTGTAACCACGAATCTTAGATTCGGGTGTACTAGAGAACAATTTGCGAATATTATCAAACACTCCAATATAAGTAGCAGGATTGGAGCGGGGTGTACGCCCAATGGGAGCTTGGTCAATTTCTATGACTTTATCCACCAAGTCAATACCTGTGATACTCTCATAAGGCATTGGTTTCTTGAGGCTGTTGTAAAAATGCTGTCGCAAAATAGGATATAGGGTTTCATTGACCAACGTAGATTTACCACTTCCAGACACCCCTGTAATGCAAACAAACTTACCCAATGGAATAGTCAAGTCAACCGATTGCAAATTATTGCCTGTCGCTCCTTTCAATTCAATGGATTTGCCTGTCCCCTTTCTGCGCTCTTTGGGCACTTCTATTTTTTGACTTTCATTGAGATAAGTGGCTGTCACACTATCCTTGGTCAAGAACTCCTCAGGTGCGCCAGCGGCTACAACATGTCCGCCCAATTTGCCCGCCAAGGGCCCCAAATCAATGAGGTAATCGGCGGCCATCATGATGTCCTTATCATGCTCCACCACCAATACCGTATTGCCAATATCTGTGAGATCACGCAAGGCACGAATGAGTTGTTCGTTGTCTTTTTGGTGCAAACCAATACTCGGCTCGTCTAGTATGTAAGTGATGCCCGTCAATTGCGAACCAATCTGAGTAGCTAGACGAATTCGCTGGGATTCTCCCCCCGAAAGCGTACGAGCAGGGCGATTGAGGCTCAGATAATCCAGCCCTACATCCAACAAAAAGCCCAAACGCAAGCGCAATTCTTTTAGAATATCTTTGGCTATAGCCAATTGGCGACCAGTCAGCTCCTCGCTCACTTGTCCTACCCAATCGTACAAATGCTGGATGTCCATTTGAGCCAAATCAGCGATGTTCTTATCAGCAATCTTAAAAAACAAAGCTTGTTTTTTGAGGCGTGAGCCATTGCACTCACTACAAGATGCCACCACCATAAATTCCTCTGCCCAACGTCTAATTTTTTCAGAAGTAGATTCTTTGTAATAACGCTTGAGCATTTCTATCAGCCCCTCTTTTGCCAAATTATGCGAGAATTCTTCCTTGCCAAATTTGCGTGCCTCAAAGGTATTATCACCACCGTACAAAATCACATGCAAGGCTTCTTCTGACAATTCTGAAACAGGCGTTGAAAAGGTAAAATCATATTTTTTGGCAATAGCTCTCAATTGCTTGAATGTCATATTATTACGCACCTCTCCTAGCGGTACAATTCCCACCTGATTGATGGTTTTGCTATCATCGGGAATAATGCGTTCCAAGGCCACTTCGTGTACCACACCTAGCCCCTTGCATTTGGGACAAGCTCCATAGGGTGAATTAAACGAAAAGCTATTGGGCGAAGGTTCTTCATACGATAAACCAGTATCGGCACACATCAAATGCTTACTGTATTGAGAAACTTCCTCTGATTCCGTATCCAAAAACATCATAAATCCATCGCCCAAGCGCAAGGCTGTTTGTAGGGAAGCACCAAAACGATCTTTGCGATCTTCTTCAATAATAAGCCGATCAACCACCAATTCAATATCGTGTACCTTGTAGCGGTCTACCTGCATTCCGGGCGATAAGTCAATGATAAACCCATCAATACGCATTTTGGAAAAGCCTTGCTTACGCATTTGGTCAAACAATTCTCGGTAATGCCCCTTGCGAGCACGCACAAGCGGTGCGAGAATCATCCCTTTTTTGCCTTTGAAATGCTCAAATATATGGTCGGCAATTTCCTCCTCGGTATATCGAACCATTTTTTGGCCAGTATTGTAAGAATACGCCTCGCCAGCTCTGGCAAACAACAAACGCAAAAAGTCATAAATTTCTGTCACAGTTCCAACCGTAGAACGAGGGTTTTTGCTGGTTGTTTTTTGTTCTATAGCAATAACAGGACTCAAACCTGTAATTTTTTCTACATCGGGGCGTTCCATATCGCCAATAAATTGGCGAGCATAGGCAGAAAACGTCTCCATATAACGGCGTTGCCCTTCTGCATAAATGGTATCAAATGCCAATGACGATTTGCCACTTCCAGACACTCCCGTGATGACGACCATCTGGTTGCGTGGAATGCGTAAATCAATATTTTGAAGATTGTGCTCTTTAGCACCAAAAATCTGTATAAATTCCTGAGAATGGTCCATTATTTAAAATCGAGTCAACAGTAAATTATAAAGTCTATTTAAGTAGTTGAGTCACTGCATATTTAGCAATAAAAAACTATTCTTTTGCAAGCATAATGAAACAGTGTTTACTGCCATTCTGCACCAGCTTATCCAATAGGTATATTCAGAAAGCGTAATCGCTTTTGTTTGACTACTAAACTACTTTTAATGTTAAAATAATAGGATTAAAACACCGTTTACGCCCAAAGGTTGTTGTGTGGTATATTTTTTGGAGAAAAGAATAGTTAACTACAAAACTTACCTTACAACTCTTCTAATAATTTTTTGAGTTCGTGTTTTCATTATTTCCAAAAGAGCAAAAATACTCTATATTGGACAAGATACGGAAGTTGTCTTGCTTTGCCGTTTTTTTCTTGTAAAAAGCATTGTTTCCTTCAATTTGGTATTGGATTTAACAAAAACAACTGCTCAAGAAAGGAGTTTTCTCCTATATTTTTATTTCAGAACACCAATAATACGAATGTTTTATAACTAGTCACATAAAGAATGCTAGTTTTATTTTAATATTCTATCAGCAGTCAATCACTTGGTTTTTATGGATGTTTTTGCGTTCTTTGAAAACCTTTTCTCGGGCGAAACACCAACTTACGTAATTTAACTTTATGCACATTTTTACGCTTAATAGACTGTGGTTTTACAGTTCTTCCCTCATTATTCTATTATTGGTAGGTAGTTGTTCTAAGGAAGAACCACTAGCCCTGAATGTGGTAACACCTCAAGATGATGTAGCCATCGGTCAGTCTATTGATAATGCCTACCTGCACCACATAGATACATTGCCCAGTGAAGAATGGTTGGAAGAAGCCGATCATCCAGATCTTTATCGTTACTTGGGCGATATGTGCGATAAAGTACAAAATAGCACCGCATTCACGGCATTGCTCCATCGAGATAGACCGATACGAAAACCTAAAATCCGAGTATTAGCATCTGTTGGAAAAACAGGCGCATTTGTTGCGCCCGGTGGTTATTTATACATTTATACCGATTTGTTGCGAACGCTCCAGCACGAAGCGGAGCTGATTCCTATCATTGGGCATTTGCTCAGTTGCTCTATGCACCGTTTTGATGTCAAAAAACTAGAAGCTCATTTTTCTACCAATTTCTTATTGGATTTGGCGATAGGAGCCAATGTTTCGGGGACGACCTACGCTGCTCCTAGCACCAATGTTTGTGCAATTATTGAGCATTTGGCTGACAAGCCTTATCGCTACCAAGATGTGGCGGTATTGGATGAAGCAACAGAAAATATTGCTTGTGAATTGGGCTATGATATTCAAGTATACGCTAACTTTTTTCTCTCCAATACGAACAATGGCTTAGATTGGTTGGACTTATTCTCAAGAGACATTTCTAACAGTGCTTATGCTACTCATTTGTTGGATCATGCCAGTGATTCTCTTAGTTGTGGTGGCACAATTAGCACGGCCGGCTACACAGATTTCAAAACACTAATTCCTTAGAATGCTCAAAAAACGTCTTGGGGTATCTTGGTTGCTTGCCTTGGGGGTTTTGTGTATTGGTTTTGTATCTTGGTATTGGTTTGGGGCAATGGCTTATCAAACCGACACACCGAGCTATGTCAATGCCACCTTGCTTTGGGCTGGTGACAGCGATACGCCCGATCGCTTATTTAGGTTGAGCAAACCCCTGAGCCTGCTTATACCGTTACTGCTTTATCATTTAGGATTTTCTGTCCTATTTGGGCTATACTTGCAGCAATATTTGGCTTATGCGTTAAGTAGTTACTTGGTGTATCAAATTCTAAAAAAACACCTTCCTCAACAAGCTGCTTATGGGGTATTGGCCTACCTGCTCTGCCAGCCCATGGCGGTCTATGGCTTGGCCTTACTCACCGATGGCTTGGGCTGGTGTTTGCTCTTGCTAGGAATTTATGGCTGTCAACGGCTTTTTGAGGCTGATAAATCTTCACTTTGGTCCGCTTTCTTTTTTGGTTGTTATTTGGGATTGGCTTGTTTTGTTAAAGAATCTATTGTTGTGGCTGGCTTGTTCACGGCTTGGTGGATTTTATTTTCCAAACACTATATTTTTTCTCGTAAGATTGCCCTTTACAGCAGCATTGCATTAGGAGGCATTTTGATATTGGCAATTGGTAATTGGCTGACTTATATTTATTGGAATTGCTCACTGGTACAATGGCTACAATTTGGTCAAGATAGCCCCCCACCTTTTTCTTGGAAGGGTTTGTTGGCGCAAGCTTACCACTGCATAGATGCTTACTGGTGGTTGTTTGGATTGGGGTGCTGGGTAGCTTGGCAACAACGACACCAATTCTCTGCCACCTTCTGGGCTTATGCGGCTACTGCCACTAGTGGTTGGATTTTGCTGCCACTCACTTGGCCTTATTTGTATGATCGTATTTTGTTTATGCTGGTGCCAGCTATGTTACCTTTTATAGCATTGGGTGTTGGTCGTTTGGGGGCTTGGGCTTGGTTCTTATTAGGTAGTTGTGGAATTAGCCAATTGTGGATTACGCATTGTATTTATTTTCACCAACAGCAGGGTTGGATTGTACGGCATGGGCTGTTTTTCTTGGCTGTGTTTTTGGTATTTTTGGGGTTAGAATATTTATCTAAATATAAAAATAGCCCCTTCCAACAGAATTGAAAGGAGCTATAGCTAGAGGCTAAAAGCCTACTATTTAGTTATTACTTTAGTTATTACTAACGTTTTATGACAATGAGTTTGCGCTGGGCGTATACTTGGTTGTCGTCACTATTGATAACAAAGAAATAAGCCCCATCTACCAGACGCTCGGCATCTATCGTAAATTGTTCGGTTCCTTCTTCTGCCACTCCTACCTGAATTACACGTCCTGTTACATCCACCAAACGCCAGTTATAATCTTGCTGCAATGCTTTGTCAAAGGCAACATTAAACCAATTGCTAGATGGGTTTGGATATACATTTAGATCAAAGATTTCTGTTCTCGGATCAGTTTGCATGGTCTGCGTACCATTGTAGCGATTCATATCCTGTGTAGTGGCTACTTGATAGACTTCATTGGTACTGTCATTCTGAATAAAGACAACAATCTCTAACTGATTGGGATCAAAAGAAGCGACATTGAGCTGCCCTGTATAATCCCAACTGTGTGCAATCGTAGCGGTTTGTCCAATGGTCCAAGCGTGTTGCTCGGATACGCCCACGTTGCTAGGCTCCATCTTACGCACAATACTCAGCATATTGAAGTTACGCATATTGTAAGTGAAACTATCCTGAATAATAGCCATGTGTACCACATAAGGTTCGATAGGCAAATTGTTCAAGGCTTCCACCGTAGCACTACTAGTAATCGTATTGCCCACTACCGTAAACGGTCGATCGATGGTCACTGAGAAATCAGGGAACTGCAACATATCATAATCCATTTCCCATTCATCTAAATCCTCTGATCGGCCTGCACCAATAATACGACCATCAATAAAGATTTCTCCTACTTGAGCACTATAATCAAAAGCACGTCCACCCAAATCTGCGGAGTTGGATTGATAGACGGGATCGGGTGTGGTAATGGTATTATCATCTGCTTGGTATTGCAAGAGTACTACATCATTCCCATAATTACTATTAAAGATTTTATTGTAGACACTGGCATCAATAGCATCGGAATTGAGCCCACCTACTGTTTGATAATTCTGATTGCTAAAGTGTTCTACCAATACATTGCGTGTACGTTCTCCAACAAAGACATTATCAAAAGCAGCACCTTCATATCCAGTACCCGATATACTATCAATAACCGTCTGTGGTGCTGTCGAATAAGCCAATCTCAGGCGTACATCACGCATTCCTTTGAACTGGTCCAAACGCAAACGGACACTTTCAAAAGCATTGCTACGTCCAGTCCATCCTCTAGGCAGCGAAACACCTTGCTGTGCGCCAGGTCGAGACAGTAAAACATTGGACTGATACCATAATATTCCTTGTCCTACATCTCCCAAACGCTCCCAAGTATTGGTGCTATTATCATAGTACTCCATGATAACGCCATCAATGTCTTTTAATAAATCTCTCCACAAATCAAAAGCAATCATCGGGCGTACTGAATTAGAGAAATCAAAACAAGGACTGTAGACCCAAGCAGATTCTCCTGGTCCGTATAGGGAGTCGCCACGAGTTACCCAAGCTCCATCTCCACTGCTCATCTGTGCGCCATTGAGTGCAGGCTGATAACTCCAAATATTAGTTGGAGTCATATTGAGCGGCTGCTCATCAAACCAGTCTCCTGCCCCAGCATTGAAGTCCTCAAAGTAGTCTCCTGCAGCCAAATTGTAGTAAGATGATACCACTACAGTTTTGGTAACACTCTGTGTACAAGCCCCTTGGTTTTGTACATACAGGGTAACATTGTACCTGCCCGAAGTAGTATATTGGTAAGTTGTATCAGGTATGGTAATCGGTGAGGTGTCCAATTGTGTATAAGTCAAGACACCATTGCCCTCAAAATCCCACCAAATTTGTGTAATGGAATCTACTCCTGCTATCAGATTGTTGGCCGAACCATCAAAGGTAATATCCATTTGTGCACAGCCTCCCAACGCTACAAAGTCCAATTCAGGCGCACTAAACAGATAAATCCAAATAGAGTCACTGTTCTGACATAGGGTATTGCTATCCAAGTAGTTGTATGTTACCAATCTAGGCCCTGGTTCAGAACCCAAATCCAAATAGAAACTATCTCTAATAGAGGTCAAGGCCAAATTATCGGTAAAGAATCCACCTTGAGGGCTAATGATGGATTGTCTCAAATCATACAATTGCCCCACTTGACGGCAGAAGGTATCTTGTGCTGCTGGATCAAAGGTAATTCTAGGATAAGGACGCACCTCAAAGGTATCAAAGGCTTCTCCTGTACACCCTCTCGAATCAGTAAAGGTGTAATAAGTTGGATAAACGGCGGTTGTTTGACCTGGTCCCACCATTACAGCAGGGTCAATCCAGAAGAAACTACTGTCAATTTGTGTACTATCTATCATCAAGAACCCTGACCCTACATTAAATGGAGGAAATGCTAAGAAGATACTAGCAGGTTCATTTTCACAATAATACGGACGCAAATCTTGGAAGTACACAACAGGCACTGTATCAATTCTAACACTATCGTTCAAGATGGCTTCACATGCTCCCAACAAGGTATCGGTAATATATTGGTACGATACATTGATTTGAGAATAGCCATCTGCTGTAGCAGGATACAAGGTATCAAACAATTGTATAAAGTTCGGCACAGGGTTTCCGAATATATCTGTTTCGGTAAATTGGCCCACTTGACGACCAATAGTATCTATGTAAACGATTTGCCCTGTTGGCCCTGTTACCACTCTATTCTGCACCAATACACGGAAAGAATCTACATTCAAACACAGACTATCGGGTAAATTGATAAAGGATAAATCTGGCTTGGCGTGTACTCTAACGGTCTGGAAAGTCGTATCTAAACAATTGGTCGTAGTGGTGTATACATAAGAAATCAGCATGTCTCCTGTACGCCCTGCATCAATGACAGCCGAATCGGAGTGGAAGGTAGCCCCACCCGGCACCGCACCACCAGCACCATTGCGTATACCTGGCCCATAGAACGTACCATTAGTAATCAGACTACCTGACCCCAAAGGTGGTAGATTGGTCACAGATAAGGCATTGGCAGAATCGACAATACAATAGCCATAGCCGCGCGTATCTAAGCCTGCAATGGGGTTCCGATCCAGCAAGGCGACTATAGATACACGATCCACAGCCGTTTCAGAACAGTTGTTGTCATCCGTAAAGGTATAAGAGATTACATCCAATCCCGGTGTATTTGTTTGGAAACTAACAGGATAAAATGCAGGACTCAAGGTTGCAAACGTCGTATCATCGTATAAGTTGGTTCCTCTGGTACTAGTAAATGTTCCTCCCAATGGATTACCTGTTATCATTACAGTTGGTTCGTTCTCACAATAAGAAGTATCCAAATTGGTGAAGCTCACTACAGGTGCTGTGTCTACAGTAATTGGGAATACCACACTATCCTGACAGCCCATCGTATTGGTGTAGACATACTTTACAGTAATATCTCCAGCAGGTACGGATAATGGATCAAACTGATACAAAGAATCTCTCACTCTGTAAGTGCCTGGCCCTTCCATATAGCCTATACCAGCCTGTTGACAACTATCAACGGTCAAGTCACGCATTTCTACATTATCCAAACGCAAGGAACGTCCAAATGCTGGGCTAAAGTTACGGAAGCCCATATTGTATTGACCCGTAACAGCTCCTGCTGCTGGATCGTGGTAATAATCTACAGTATAACGTCTGTAAGCCAAATCATTATCCAACAATGGCTGATAATCTAACTGTGTGGTAATAGCCGTAGTAGCTGGAGAGTTTCCTATTCCAACATACAACGATGCAAAACAACCACTACCACAGTTTGGATCGGGTGGCCCTGCCAATACCATATAACTCAAGCGATAAGTATGCCCTGCTATCAAATTCATAGTTGGTGAAATCAACCATGAGTTTTCTACCACATTACTGGTATCAACAAAAGTAGCCAAACCAACCCCTCCTTGCGGGAAGAGTGCATCAGGTGCCCAAGGCTTACCAGCAATGGTATTGACTACCCAACTAGCAGGTACACCAGCATCAAAATTCTCATTGAGTACATACTGCCCTGCTGCCCCAAAGTTAGGACAATCAGGAGCTGGACTCACCACAAAGTTGACAATACTATCATTGGCACAGTACTGCTTATCTAATGCTGGTGTTACATTGATATTGGGTAGTGCATGAATGGTAAAGGTATCTATAGCCGAAGCACTACAAGTAAAGGTATCGGGTGCTTGGATGTACGTGTATATTTGTTGTAATTCTACAATATGAATACCGGGGCTTAATTGATTTGGATTAAAACTATAAGAAGGCTGTGGTATACCTCCAATTTTCCAAATAGCCGTATCGGGTGGTAATACATTATGTGTAATGGCTATACCGGGATCTGTATCACAAAACTCTGTCAAGCCATTGGCTGTAGCAAAAGCTGGATTTAAACCTTTGGATATAGTAATTGGCATGGTATCAGAGTTTTGACACGCTACTCCATTAAGAATATAAACCAAATCATAAGTCGTAGTTGCATTCTCACTATTATTAACTTGATATGGGTTAATAACACTGTTGGGGAGCGTGTCTCCAAATTGATATTGTCCTGTTCCGCCAAACAACATAAACAAGCCTCGTCCAAACGTATCTGCTGGAGAAGCGGTGAGTACTCTCAACGCACTATCTTGACAGTAGAAGGATTGAACAACGGTGTCATTGATATTTACGGTAAGTAAATCTTCAATGTAAATGGGCTTAACAATACTAGCCACTACATATTCAAAGGTATCAAAACCTACCCCTGAGGTATCTTGTTCACGATAGAATACATAATCAATAACTAGTGTATCATGATTTCCGCTCAATACATTGGTTGGATCATACGTAAAGTTCTCTGAACCAATAAAAGGATTATTAACAACAACTCCCTCTCCTCGCACACGCATCAGATAAACACTATCTCGATAAACCACACTGCTGCTTGGTGGTATTGGTGAAGTATTGGGAATAAATGGAAATGCACTGTGACGTGAGAAGCTAACTGGAGCAAAATTTCGACATATAGTATCGGGTATGGCTATATCAGTGGGTGCAGGTAGTACTTCAATACTATCCTCTACCATATTAGTACAAGTTCCTTTGCTAATAATATAAGTGAGGGCATGTTTACCCACGCCTGCATTGCTCGGCAAGAACGTTACAGGTACACCTGCTGGGCTGGTGAAACTACCACTAAATCCAATATCATAATATCCCTGCTTGTGTGCACGAGCATTGTAAGGCGATACGGTGTATACCAAATTAACCAATTGCTCTCGATCTTGTGATACAGAGATAGGATTATACGTTACACTGTTCAATTGTACATCTATAACCTTGATACGCTGCGTAACAAAGTCAAGTGTTGGGCAATTATTACTATTGGTATAGGTTTGTCTATAACTGTACACTACATCTACCAATTGACTAGTATCATTGTACAAGGTTGGGTCTATTGCTGTAGGATATAAAGAATCTCCCACAATCGTTCCGGGCATAATTCCCCCTGATAGATTTCGCACACTAAATGTTCCGCCTTGTGGATTGCCAAATAGTGTCAAACGTTCTCCATTAGAGCACAACTCTCCTGAATTGGGCAAACCAGAAAAACTTAGATCGGTATTGTGAATAAGCAAAAACGGAGTCAAAATAGTATCTTGTCCTGCTGGGGGTGCTGCCTTCAAATTCAAATAAGAAGCATAAGCATTGCCCGGTACCGTCCAGTTGATAACCGTAGTATAGAAGGTATCAGAACCGTAGCTTACCGTATCATAACTGAAGTTTATTGCTGGAATAGCTGCTAATTGGTAATCTCCATTGGCATCAAAAACATGTACCTCTTCTATCCTAAACTTTAAGTTCTCTGCCCGAATGCTGAGATTGTCTCCAATACAGGCTTCATAAGGCACTGATAGTGGATTATTATTGGTAATAGAAATTGTGGCAGCAGGCAAGACCCGCAAAATATCTTGTACTATAAATTCACAGCCCGATTCAAAATAATGATAGGTAATTAAATGATTACCAACCAAACTATCGGCTGGTGTAAATAAAATACTATCGGGTCCCGATAAGCCGGGGTTGCATATAGCCGCACCACCACAATTGAGGGCGGCATTAAATGGTGTACTACTAAAATAACTACTATCTCCAGAAGCTGCTGCTAACGAGCCATTGCGTACACTATCAGGGAACACCCAACTATTCAAATCAATTGTTGTAGCCGATGCGGCTATAGGCGTGGCTGTTCCAGAATTGGCGGTTCCCAAAATGGCAACAACCGTATCCAATTGTAGACGTAAACTATCTGGACGTGCAATAGAGCGAACCAAACTTGTATTAGAAGTATCTACACAACCTAATGGCGTTGTTACCTCCAAAGCATACGACCCTAAAGTCGTAGCCACATATTGCTGGTTATTGGCTCCTCCAATTGGATTGTTGGTACGCAACCAACGGTAAGCACATCCTGTACAAGTTGCCCCACTGTAGGCTAGTGTAGTTGATTGTCCATTACAAATACTAGCTATATTTGGTGTAATGGTATTGTTGAAAGTAGCGGTTGCATCTATAATAGAAGCGGTATTGGAAGTAGCAGAACAGCCCCTTCTAGTAACATCTACCGTATAGATTCCTGCCCCTGCTGGCCCTTGGGGCGTTTGATAAGTACTATTGGTAGCACCTCCAATGGGTATACCTCCTTCTGCCCACTGGTAATTGTAGTTGCAAGTAGGACAATTGGCTACGGTTACTTCCATGTATACGGTTCCATCAGCATCACAAATAGCAGAGGCTGGCACAGAGTTGGGGTTGGCAGTTGCCCGTGCTTCCAATAATGGAACAATATTGACTGTATCTAAGGAAATAAAGCCCGATTTCTGCCTACAGCCCTGTGGATCAACTACTCCAATGGTGTAAACACCCTGTTTTATATTATTAAAAAAGCTGTATGCACTAGCATTGGTGGTAATATTAGAAGCTCCTGTGACAGGGTTGTTATCAATAAATAGTGTATAGGTATACGTCCCCACTGGTGCTACCCCCGGATAAACAGTTGCTGCTCTAACCTCCATCCCTGAACCATTACAGATGACATTATTAGGTGCAGTTCCTGCTTGTTGTGACGACCCAATGGTAACATTAAAGCTTCCATCAAAAATTTGTCTACCAGCAGATTCTACCGAACAACCATTGGGGTAATTTACAATAACGCTATATATTCCAACATTGGCTACTCTGTCTACTACATGAAAGGTATCGTTCAATGCTCCTACAGCAACGGCTCCATCTTTTTGCCAAGAGTAAGAGCAACCAGCACAAGCCTGTGTATTCAACAAAGCATCCCGACCGTCACATACTACCCTAGAGATAAAATTGATGGGTGGAATGGGAGCAGAATTCAAGACAATGGTAATAGTATCGGATAATACTTGACAACCATCTTTGGACACCACTGCAAAATAAGAACTCGTAGCCGTGATGGCCGTATCTAAGAAGCGATAGTAAGTTTGAGCACTTCCCTGCGAAAGCGAACTCGCTGTATTGATATTAAACCATTCATAACTACAGCCCGAGCATAAGGACACCGCCAATGCACCATCTTCACCTGGGCAAATAGCAGGAGTACTGGTGGTAGCAAAAGAAGTAGGGATATTAGAAATGGTCATCGTAATAAGATTGGATGACTCTTTACACAGGTTATTATCTATAATTTCTACATAATAAGAGCCTGCCGAATCTGCAAAATAATTGGAGCCATTACCATTAACAGTAATAGAATCACCATTTCTAAACCACTGGTATTGCCAACCCGGTGTTAAAGGAGCTGTTATTTCTTCTGTTAATCCAAAACAAACAATGGTATCTGCCGAGGCAATTGTAGGATTAAAACTTATATCTACAATCTCCTCTGAGGGCGAAAATTCCTCACAGCCATTGGGATACGTAACCAATACACTATAAAACCCTGCTTGAGATACGGTATAAATAGAATCAATGGCGCCACTAACTGGCAAGTTGTTTCTATACCATTGATAACTAGCTCCTGCCAAACTAGCTGTAGATAAAGTTGAGGTTCTACCTGGGCAAATAGAATCTGTTGTAATACTAATTGTAGGAATGGTAACTGCTGTGTTTCCTAAGTTCACAATAGAAGTAGGATAAACACAATTCTGGTTATTAGTTATTGCTGCATAATAATTACCTGCTGTAGCAGTAGAAAAAATACGACTGGTAGATACTGGTGTAGTAGTATTCGTGGTATTGAACCAAGCATAACTACAGCCTACACAAGGAGCTACTTCTAAGGTAGAGGGTTGCCCCGAACATATCTCTGTAGGATTAACAGTAACTGGAGCATTAGAGCCTTCTGAAGAGGACAACACAACAACTGTTTGGGAAATATCACTACAAAGATTGACGTTAAGAGCTCGTGCAAAATACACTCCGGGGCTAGTTACATTAATCGTAGGAGTAGTAGCAGTTGTATTCCAAATAAAGGAATTACAGGTTGCACAACCGACATCCAATTGTAGAGTTTCACCTGCACATAAATATTGCACCGTTCGTATGGTGTCTCCTGTGACAGCATTTGTAATGACAGGTTCGGGCAAGCCATCTACTGTAATTTGTCGATCAAGTGTATCTTGACAGGTTTCGCCGTGGGTTACAATAAGCCGCATCAGGAAAGCCGTTGTTGTACTATTGGGCGCAACAACTACTGCCGATTGTGCTATATTTCCATCTGTAGTTGCATCTGTCTCAAATGGTGTAGGAGTAGGCACAGATAGATCATTATACCATAAATAGGTCAAATCAGACATACAATTTGGACAACTAGCGATAGCATTAATTTGTCCATTAGCACAGATGGTAGTATCTGTAGAAGGCTGTAGATTTGGGCCACCTTTAGAAATATACGTTACCGTACTTACCTCTTGAGAAACACCTTGATCGGTCACTGTTACCGTATGTACAATGGAATCAGGGGAAAAAATAGAACCCGTATACGTAATACTTTGGGTTGTTGCTCCTGTATTCCAGAGATAGGTTTGACTACCACTAGCATTAGGTAAGGTTGCCTGTATTTCTAGCTCATCGCCCACACAAATAAATCGATAATCTCTAGCAAGAGTATTGGGACCATTCGTTAAAAACTTATCAATTACAGGTTCATTACAATCTTGTACTTCTATATCTGGTATACTTAAAATAGGGCTAGGACATCCATTAAGGTCTGCACGTACACTAATTCTAAAATTGGGCTGGGCAGACATACCGGGATTTAAGCTATAATAAATATTATCTGGACTCCAACCAAAACCTCTAGAAACAACACCTCTACCAGCATTACCCGGTGTATAATAAGAACCCGATGGCGGAACAATACTAGAGGTATCTAAAAACCAAGTATAACTATAATCTGCATCTCCATTAATTCGGAAGGTATAAAATCTATTGTTACAAATAGTAGTCGGATAGCCTGATTGCAGTGATATATTAGGACTAGGACGAATATCTGTGGTAGTACCTACTTGTGTTACGGCCTCACAACCACCTGAGTTTGTTTTTTGAATCCAATATCGAGTGTTATTTGATGGGTTAGTCAGGGTAATAGGGGAACAACCTGATGCACAATTTAATAAATCTGTTGGGCTAGACAATCTAGGATCGGATGTAAATATACCATAACGTGCATTGGGGTCGTAGTTAGCATCTGAAAATACTAAGTCATTGCCATTACACATCGGTTGTGGCGTTGTTACAGTAGGACTTAGAGTGGGCTGTGGATCAATATCCAGATTAATGGTAGCACCAGTAGCCAAACATCCTTGGTTGCCCGTAAGGTTAACTGTATATACATCCGTTCCTGTAGAAACAGCAATAGGAGAATTGTATTGCACATTATTGGTATTGGTATTATTTAATGGAGAACCTCCTGACCAAGATATGGAACTAAATGAAGTCGTAGGCTGACACAAATCACAAATTACCGACATGGTTGGTTGCGAAGACTGACAGACTTGTACAGTAGAGCCAGAAGCTACGGCTGGCGCACCATTAACCTCAAAAGTTATGGTAGGCTCTTGAACATCTACCGTAAGTTGGTCGCTATTAATACATCCATTCACTCCTGTAACCGTAGCTGTGTATGTCATTACATTTCCGGGCAAGGTGGCTGTTGCCCCTGTCATGTCTGCGGTGGTGGTTACGTAATTGTCTGTTGGGGTAAAAGCTGCTGGGGTCGTTACAATAGAGGTTCCTGTGGCAGGAGTTGAAGGATTACCTGTAGGGCCAGTAAGATTGGCAGCCGTTACACCATCCTCTCCTACTGCTGTCCAAGTAACTGAAGCAAACAAGTTATCACTTGGTCCTGTACAGGGTTGCGACCACGGACTGCCCCCCGGTATATTGGGAGATGCAGCAGCCCCCGGAGTGGCATCGCTATCATAAGTAGTACTTGCACAGTTTTTAAGACTTAAAGCCAATTCTACACCATTACAAACCTGTATACCATTAGTACTTCCACCATTAAAATCCGATGTATTGGTCGTTCCTACACCACTATTGTGAAAAAGCTGTACATGAGGCTGTGGATTAATCGTCATAGCCCTGCTCACGACATCTGAACAAGTAATGGTATTGGCACTAACAGGGTTCGTAAAAATATCACTTGTAGCCGTAACAGATAAAGTATAATCGCCTGCTGCTATAGGGGTAGCTGTTGCCAATGGCAGTGTATTGGGTATAATGTTTACATTACTATTAGAGACTACGCCTCCACCGGGGGCAGTAATCGTACTTGTTCCTATCGTACTTCTAACCACGTTACCATTATCTGCCAATTCCCAAGTATACGTACCCGTAGAAGCAGTAGGGCAACCACCACCACTACAATCGGTATCATAATTGCGCTCTCCATTAATACACAAATCATCATCATTGCCCGGTAAAGTATGCCCACCCGAGGTTGTACTAACAATAGAAACGGGATCCAATTCTGGCGCAGGGCGAATGTATACATCAACTAAGGTATCGGAGGTACAGGTAAAGCTTCCGTAGTCTGTAACAATCCTAGCCCTGAAACGCATGATTCCTCCATTCTTACCGGTAGCATTATTGACAGCATTAATATCATTGCTAATAAGCGTGTAGTTAGAGGCATTGGTATTGGCTCCTCCACCAAGGGCAGGATCATAATAAATAGTATCACCTGTAGCATTAGCTACTCCTGCATCAAGCGTAAGTCCATTCAAAACTGTACCTGATAGATCTCTGGAGTCTATGTACTGCCAACTAAAGCCTCTAGGTACAGAAATGGAATTGTTGGCACAAGAATTACAGCGATCATCAGCACTAGCTCCGCCCTCTTGTGTCAGGATAAAAGCCGCTCCTGAACATATATCATAGGTGGGGTCTAATTCGAAGTAGGAGTTGTCCTGTGCTAGAAAATTGAAATCTACATCCGCGCCACCATTATAGTTACAAGTTGCGCCGTTTCTACGTCCAACCCCAATAGTATAACTACCAGCATCAGTAACTCTAAAAGAACAAGTATGTATTGTTTGATTCGGACCACAATAATCTGCACGAGGTGCTTGTTTATTTAATATAACATTATTACCACCATTGGGTGCAGTTGGTGGTTTTATAGTTAAATGTCCAGATGCAGCCCCTGTTACCGTTACTCTAAATAAATAGTCTACATGAGCACAAATATCAATATTAGTTCCTGCATCATTTAAGGTTACAGAAGCGCCTGATTCGTCTAATAACTCATAAGTATAATTAGTCCTAACGAGTTGGGCAGAAACTAAGGTCGGTAATACTCCTAAAAGTAAAGCTAGGATGGCTTTTAAGACTGGTCGCATAGTCGTAATGTTTGTAAATAAGGGAACAGTATCCTTAACACTATAAAATATTCTGTGGGGTATTCTCTTCTATAAAAACAAGTAGTAGTGTTGGTTAAGCACTACTACTTGGATCAAAATTTATTTGATAATCGTTATTTGTTGAACAAAACGCTCTTTAGGCGTTTGCAAAGAAACCACATAAATGCCTGTATCTAGCAATTCTAAATTTAATTGCTCCACGTCCTCTAGCTCTTTTTTGTATACCAATTGGCCTGTAGTCGTATATACTTCTAATAACCCTGTGTAAGCTTGCTCCAATTGGATCATTCCTGTGCTTGGATTGGGGTATACCTCCAAGGGCTTGGCTCCTTGCAATACAAATTGATTCAGAACAGATACCGTATCTACTAAATATTTCCATTCCGTACTTGCGCCAAAACCTATTGAAAGCATTATTTCTGTTTTACCATCATTGGTTAGGTCTTCCGCAGCTTTTATCTTCCTAGGACTCACTAAATTAACAAATTGGATATTATCCAAAGGTGTGGTATTAGATAATACAAAGGCAGGATTTCCAGCAGTTCCCGTATTCTTGAAATGATACATAAAGAAATTTCCTACAGCATTACGAGCTTTCAAAAAGGCATCAATCTTCCCATCTCTTATTGAATCAGCATCAAATAAAAATAACGGTTGTTCAAAAACATATCCTGCTGGCAATGTAGTGTTTATTATATCTAAAGGATTATCTGCTGCACTTTGTAATTGGAAATCAGGTGTATTAACATTTCCTTCATTTTTATAATATAGTACTCGATCTCCACTGTTGGTAGTTGGAAAAGCAGGATAGCTAAAACCCGCACCAACAAAACAATCTTGATCACCATCACCATCTACATCCATAAAATGCGTATATAAATTGGGAGGAGCAGGTAAATTCAACGCATTGTAATAATTGGCTGCTTTTTGGAGCGGATTGTTAGCGGTATCCATTAAGGTAAAATCTGGACTAGATGCACTACCTTCATTTTTGTAATAATTAACTTTAGTAGTAGTACTTCCAGAATAGTAAGCATAATCTGCCGTAAATAAATCTTGATCACCATCTCCATCTATGTCCACAAAGGTTAACCTTGATGCATACTGATCTAAACTATCAGGTATGGTACTATTGGTTTGTAATTGGAAACTTGGAGCAGTAGGTGTACCTACATTTTGATAATAACTAAATTCAAATCTAGAAGGATTGTACAACAATTCTTCTCTAATAAGATCTTTGTCACCATCTCCATCCAAATCTGCAAAATATACAAAATTTGCATTCCCCATACTATCCAAAGGATTATCCACCCCCACTTTCTCCTCGTAACTCAATGGTATCGTAT
>CAYULH010000077.1:0-25553 GCA_964445645.1 uncultured Aureispira sp.
CTGGGGAAAAAGAATCGTTTTTTAGCCCGTTTACTTTTTTAAGACTACTTAAAGAAAGGGGAATTTATATTTGGATGTGGGGAGGTGCTTGTAGAGGCTTTTCAACAAAAAATGCTTTTGGGTGAGGCTTCAAAAGTTTGGTAGAGTTGGGAATAGTTTGTAGTTTGTTGAATCCAAGGTTGGTGGAGTTTTCCCCCTGTTCTACTAGCCCCATCAGCTCCCAAATGCTGCGGATTATTCCTTTGAATAGGATTTGTTTGCCACAAATAGAACTTTTACAGCTTTTAGGATAGAATAAAAGCTTGTAAGACAATGTCCTAGCATTAATAGTAAAAATCTTATGAAATTTGATACACCCATTGCTATTACTGAAATTGCAGACCTTATTGGAGCTACAATTATTGGTGATGAGAATATTCATGTCTTGCATCTGAGCGAAATACACAAGGTGATGAAAGGCAGTTTGATTTTTGTTGATAATAAAAAGTATTACAATCGAGCTATTTATTCTTTGGCTACGGCTATTATTATCAATGAAGAGGTAGAGTGCCCACAGGGAAAGGCTTTGTTATTAGTAGATAAACCTTTTGAGGCTTATAATAAATTGGCCCTCCATTTTAGTCCTTTTGAGCCTTTGACTAAACCGATTAGTGACACGGCTGTTGTTGGTAAAAATACCATCTTAGAACCGGGGGTGGTGTTAGGGCATCATGTTACCATTGGAGATAATTGCTTGATACGTGCCAACACTGTTATTCTGGATAATACTCAAATTGGTAATAATGTAATTATTCATGCCAATACTTCTATAGGCAGTGATGCCTTTTATATGAGCAAAAAAGAAGATGGCTCCTATAATCGTTGGCATTCTATAGGTCGGGTAATTATAGAGGATGATGTAGAAATAGGGGCAGGCTGTACCATTGATAAAGGGGTTTCGGGCGATACGGTTATTGGTGCTGGAACCAAGATTGACAATCTCGTGCATATAGGACATGGTGTGTGTATTGGCAAACATTGTTTGTTGGCCGCACAGGTGGGTATTGCTGGCAAGACCATTATTCAGGATGGGGTTACTATTTATGGGCAGGTTGGAATTTCCAAGTCACTGGTGATTGGAGAGGGCGCTACCCTGCTTGCCAAGGCTGGTATTGCTAAGTCTATCCCGGGGGGGAATAAGCAATATACAGGTATTCCTGCTGGGGAGTCACGCACCAAGTATCGAGAACTAATTGCACTACGTCAAGTACCCGATATGGTCAAAAAGGTAGATGAAATCTACAAAATGTTATTTAAGAACAAGAAAAAAGATTAAAGGAAGTCTAGGGTTATCATGCTACAAAATTTCCTTTTTGTTGTGTTTTCATTTAACTACTATTGATAGGGTGTTGTGTTTTTGTTTTAATTTATTGATAATCATCATCTTGTGTTGTGTTTTTTGAATTTGAAGATAAACTAAATACAACGCCTGTATTATCTTTTTGACACAAAAAGTAAACAATCAATGCAATAGTAATAGTAATACTGGCAAAGAATTTGAATTAGCCCAAATCAAGATTATATTGTATGCTCATAGTTATCTGACTATCAGTATACACGCCTAGTAAAATGATTCAATACGATAGGCGTTTATTACATTTATTCTAATCATCACTGAAGTGTGAACAGTCATGTTTGCATTCAATTAAAAAGATTACCATGAAAAGTATCACATCATTCTTGACCCCCTTATTTGTTGCTTGCTTATTCTTGCTTTCAGCTACTAGTTATGCACAAACCTCTGTCAATGGCAAAGATTGTATAGGCGTTTGGAAAACAGTAGACGATGAAAGTGGGCGTACAAAGTCACATGTTGAAATTTTCAAAAAAGGGGACAAGTACCACGCTAAAATTGTAAAATTATTGGACGAGCAAACGCTCAAAAATAGTGGCGAAAAAAGATTTGAAGATATTAAATGTACCAAGTGTCCTGCCGCTCATGGAAAAGACAAACCAATGTATGGTTTGGAAATGATTTGGGATATGGAAAAAGCTTCGGATAAGTGGAAAGGGGGAACGATTATGGATCCCAAAAAAGGTTCTACGTATACTTGTACCATGTGGATGGATAGCGGCGATTCTAAAGGAAATACGCTAAAAGTACGTGGTTGGGTAGGTTTTATTTACCGTACACAAACTTGGTACCGTGTGAAGTAAGTTCTATGTTTAATACTTACCCTTACTGATAAAAGAAAAAAAAGAGTTTTCTCCTAGCGAGAAAACTCTTTTCTTATTATAACTACTGACTAAGCAGTGGTTGATTACAAATCCAAAAATAGGCTAATTGGATCTTCTAATAATTTTTTCACTTTGACTAAGAAGGTAACGGAAGTACTTCCATCAATGATTCTATGGTCATAAGATAAGGCCAAATACATCATTGGACGAATCTTAACTTCTCCATCAACAGCCATTGGGCGTTGTTGGATGGTGTGCATTCCTAGAATAGCCGATTGTGGCTCGTTTAGGATGGGCGTACTCATCATAGAACCAAAAACACCGCCGTTGGTAATGGTAAAGGTGCCTCCTTGCATTTCTTCTAAGGTCAAATTGCCCTCTCTAGCTTTTTTGGCTAGGTGCTTGATTTCTCCTTCAATTTCTGCAAAATTTAAGGATTCTACATTGTGTACAGGTGGTACCACCAAACCTGTAGGCGTAGAAATGGCAATAGAAATATCTACAAAGTCGTGGTAAATAATGGATTTTTCATCCGCACCCAATTGGGCATTTACGTCGGGCATTTCCATCAATACCTTGGCGCAAGCCTTGGCAAACAAGGACATAAAGCCCAACTTGATGCCATAACGCTCTACAAAACGCTCTTGGTATTTTTTTCGCAAGGCCATAATTTCTGTTAAGTCCACTTCGTTGAAGGTGGTTAACATGGCAGTGTTGTTCTTGGCAGAAACCAGACGCTTGGCAATCGTTCTACGCATACGGCTCAGTTTCTCTGTGCGTTGCTCACGACTGAATGCTACTGCTTTTTTGGGAGCAGGTGCCGCTTCTTGCTTGGCTGCTGGTTTTGCCGGTTCTGGCTTGGGCTGACTTTTTTGTTGGTCAATAGCGGCTTGTACATCTTGTTGTAAGATGCGTCCGCCTTTGCCTGTAGCCTGTACATCTTTGCTGTCGATGTTGTTTTCTGACATCAATTTTTGAGCCGTAGGAGATGGGTGTCCTGCTGCATGACTGTTGGTGTCTGCTGGAGTTGTTTCAGCAGGTTTTTCAGCAGGGGTTGGCTCGGCTGCTGGTGCAGGGCTATTGTCAGCACTTGCACCGCCTTCGGCACCAACACTGGTGTCTATTCTTGCAAAAACTTCGCCGATGGCAATGTCGTCTCCTTCTTGAGCGACCCAGATTAATTTTCCTGCTTTTTCGGCAGGTACGTCAATACTGGCTTTGTCCGATTCAAATTCGCAAATAAATTCATCTAATTCTACATACGCGCCGTCTTCTTTGGTCCAAGAGGAGAGCGTAACTTCCGTAATGGATTCACCAATAACGGGAACTACGAGATCTATGATACTCATGTTTGTGTAAGGATGGTTCCCCAAAATTCTACCTCAATATTAGTAAAATAAAGGGGCTGTTATATTATATAAATAGATTAATTTTTATTGTGGCAAAGATGCTATTGAACTTTGCTTCCTAGATATTACAAAAATTGCTAAAAAAAGTTAGAAAAAGAAATTAAATAGTAGCATAAGAAATACGGTTTGGTGTTTTTGGAGTTTTAAGTTAGAAAAAGTCTATTTTTGAGGCATTGTATTCTTCAAGCTTTCTTCTTTGTTGCACCTACTTAATTGAATCGTAGTAGTAGGGGAGTTTGAAGTTGAATTTGCTATAAGTGCTTCTTTTTATGTGTAGAATTGTTGGCTTTTGGGATTTTAAGTATCAACAACAGTATCCTCTAGCGGCTACGTTGACCAATATGCGTGATGTAATGCAGTATGGTGGTCCCGATAGTGCAGGGGCTTATCAGGCTTCTGATACTGCTTTGTTGTTGGGGCACCGCCGTTTGTCTATTTTGGATTTGAGTGCCGCAGGGCAACAGCCAATGTACTGGAAAGATTGGGTACTGGTTTTTAATGGGGAGATTTATAATTTTAAATTAATTCGGAATACACTAGAAGGGTTAGGCTATACATTTGAAACGGAGACGGATTCGGAGGTGTTGCTCAAGGCATTTCAGGAATGGGGGCAGGATATGGTGGAGCAGTTTCGTGGTTTTTTTGCCTTTGCTATTTATAACCAAAAAACACGGCAGTTGACGCTTTGTAGGGATCGCTTTGGGGTCAAACCCTTGTATTGGTATTGGAAAGATGGGCTGTTTATGTTTGCTTCAGAGTTAAAAGCCTTGCACGAGCATCCTCAATTTGATAAAACCATTAATCTTGCAGCCGTTTCGCTCTATTTGCAACAAGGCTATATCCCTCATCCTCATTGTATTTTTACCCATGCTCATAAATTATCGGCGGGGCATTTCTTGACCATGTCCTTGGATGGCACTCCCCAAACTACTTGTTATTGGAATCCTCAAACAATTTATCAAAATACAGCCACGACTCAACAATCAGAAGGGGAGTTGTTGGAAGAATTAGAAGCTTTGCTGACAGAGAGTTTTGAATGGCGCATGGTGGCGGATGTGCCTGTTGGGGCATTTTTGAGTGGTGGCATCGACTCGTCTATTGTTACCGCTTTGTTGCAAAAAAAGCAGGGGCGACAACTGAAGACCTTTACTATCGGTTTTTATGACGAAGCTTATAATGAGGCTCAACATGCCAAGGCCGTAGCAGGGCATTTGGGAACCGATCATCAAGAGTTGTATTGTACGCCTGAGCATTTTAAGGCGGTAGTGCCGCTCTTACCCGAATTGTATGATGAGCCTTTTGGCGATAGCTCTTGTATTCCTACTTACTTGGTGTCCAAAATGGCAAGAGAACAAGTGACGGTTAGTTTGTCTTCGGATGGGGGAGATGAAATTTTTGGAGGGTATACCAAGTATGAGGTAGCCAAGCAGTTTTATCCTAAGATTCAACGCTTGGGCCCCGTAGTGCGTAGCATGCTACGCACTACGGGGAAGGTCATTGATCCTTTGTGGTTAGAGCGCAACAGTCATAGAATTCCCGTTCTCAAAAACTACAAAAATATCAGCAACAAATACCCCAAATTACTGCATGCACTAGCGGCCAAGGATGTGATTGATTTCTTCAATCGTTCCTCGGTTTACAGGAGTCAAGAAGACCTTGCTCGTTTATTGCCAATACACCAAAACCGTTACAGCAGCAGTACAAGCATAGATGAAGAACGGTTGATTAGTTACTTGGGATTGGTAGATATAGAAACCTATTTGGAGGGGGATATTATGACCAAAGTAGACCGTGCTACGATGGCGGTAGCCTTAGAAGGTAGAGATCCATTCTTAGACCATCAATTGCTCGAATTTGGAATGAAATTGCCTGACCATTTTAAGATTCAAGGAAAAGACAGCAAATATTTATTGCGTCAAGTTTTGTACAAATATGTTCCAAAAGAACTGATAGAACGCCCCAAGCAAGGGTTTTCTATTCCTGTACAGCAATGGTTGTTGGGGCATTTGCAACCAGCTTTATTGGCCTTAAAAGAAGACAGAGACTTTGCCCAAGCTTTTCAGATGGATAGCTATGAATTACAGCAAATTATCCAAAATTTTATCCATCAGAAACACTATGTAAATCCGCATTTTATATGGTTTTTGTATACGTTGCACCAGTGGTATAAGCGATGGATTAAAAACAATTAAATTTAAAATAAAATAAGCATGTACGATATAGCGTATCACGAAGGCTCATTGGCCAATAAAACAATTTTGATAACAGGAGGAGCAGGATTTATAGGTTCTAATATTGTAACCTATCTACTCAAGCACCAAGTTGGGAAGGTACGGGTCTTGGATAATTTTTTGACAGGTTATCAGGATAATGTTACGCCTTTTTTGGAGTATGAGAATTACGAATTTATAGAAGGAGACATTCGAGATTTGGCCACCTGCAAACGGGCATGTGAAGGCGTAGATGTAGTCTGTCATCAGGCAGCGATGGGTTCAGTGCCTCGTTCTATCAAAGAACCTTACAATACTACCGCCCACAATGTCGATGGTTTTGTAAACATGGCTTTTGCAGCTTATGAAGCAGGGATTAAGCGGTTTGTATATGCTTCCTCCTCCTCGGTATATGGCGATGAGCCAAACTTGCCCAAAATAGAACACAGAATAGGCAAACCATTGTCGCCTTATGCCATTACCAAGCTATCGAATGAGTTGTTTGCCGAAAACTTTGGTCGTTTGTACGAAATGGAATTTGTAGGATTTCGATATTTTAATGTTTTTGGGCCTCGCCAAAGTCCCAAGGGTGCGTATGCTGCTGTTATTCCTTTGTTTGCAGATGCTTGTTTTAAGAATACAGATATTTTTATCAATGGAGATGGCGGCCAAACGAGAGATTTTACCTATGTAGAAAATGTGGTGCAAATCAACATCAAAGCACTATTGACGACCAATCAGGATGCACTAAATGAAGTCTATAATGTAGGTTGTGGAGGGCGTTATAGTGTGTTGGAGTTATTTGAAGGCATTTGTAAGGCAGCAGGAGTGCCCGATAAAAAGCCCATTCATAGAGCACCTAGAGCAGGAGATATTCGAGATTCTCAAGCTGATATTTCAAAAGCCGAGCGTTTGTTGGGTTACGACCCTCAATTTGATTTTTATCAAGGATTGCAACATACGGTAGATGCTTTTCGAGCGATGTTTCAGGAGAATTAAGTAGTTTCCTTTTGAAATTATTATAAATATAATACTTCGTTTGTGAGTTCGCAATAGGCTCGGTTCACAAGTTCGGTTTTTACTTTACTGCTTCCTTTGTACAGTATACAAAGGAAGTCCGATCGCTTTGTGAGTACAAAAAAGCTAAAAAAGCATCTTGTATCTAATTTATTATAAATAAATAAATTAAAAAATAAAAGTAAAGTCATGAGTAATGTTTATGTACCCAATGAAATTTTGCGTGTATTCAAAGAGTATTATCCAGAAGTTGCGCTAAGTGAAGTAGAATGGGGCTGGGAAGTGCCAGCCAAGATTTATGAAGCTTCTTTTGACAATGGAGAAGTAGATTTTGAGGTAGAAATTACGGTAACAGGGCATTTATTGCTAACAGAAATTTCTTTGGATATTGAAGATTTACCCGAAAATATTGTAGCTTCTGCTAATGCTCATTTTGGGGAGCATAGCATCGAAGAAGCAGCAATGGTGCAGTATAGCAATGGAGATATTTCTTATGAATTGGATTTGAGAGCTACGGAGACAGGTGAGGAGTTTGAAGCACATTTTAGAGAGGATGGAGTATTTATTGCCAAGGGCTACGATCTTTAGGTGCATATTGATGTAGCCTTATATCACTATTATCATACAAATTAGAGGAGTCTATTTATGAAACAATCCAATAACTTACTCCCAATAGTAGGTCTGGTCTTGATGCTAGTCATGGCCTGTAACAAAGAGCAATTTAATTATTTAGAACGCAGTAAGAATCGACAAGAGATTGAAGAAACTGAAAATCGTTTGGATAAATTGTACTACATGTTTGTAGGATTGTTTTCCAATAAGGTTCAAGCAAGCCAAGAAAGTTCGCCCTTGTATCGAAGTCAGGAATTGATAGCGGTGCCTATTTGGCCCAAGCGTGGTGAGGAACGATGGTTGTATATTTGTTGGTTGCAAGAAGATCGTCCCAATGATTTGTTATCGCAAGAAGTCTGGAATTTTAAAAAACGAGATCGAGAAACCTTAGAGATAGTGATGTATGATTTGCCCGATAAGGAGCGTTATACAGGCGATTGGCGCAAGCGTGATCCTTTGGGGAATTTGGATCCAGAGGATTTGGACTATTATGAAGGTTGTACGGCTGTGGTCAAACGGGCATCTACCAACAAATTCACGATTATGGGGGAGCCGTGTAGCCGCAATTTATCCGATGTAATTAAGTATGTAGAGGTGTCGGGTGTGGCGACACCTGATTCGGTTGTTTTGTATAATAAAATGCTGGATGAAGATCAAAAAACATTGTTTACGTATGAAAAAGGCTTGCACTTTGATCGACAGCCCAAGATATTTCCAAAGTATCTGGAGGAAGAGGAGTAGGCGTTAGCTTATTTGTCCAAAACCATGTTTGCGTTGGCTGCGCTGCAACTCCTCTAGGAGCGGCTGATGTTTGGGCAATTCCAATTTGGGGTCTTCTGCTAGTATTTTTTTGGCAATATCTCTGGCCGCACGCAGGATTTCGCCATCCTCCACAATACTGGCCAATTTGAGGTTGAGTACCCCCGATTGTTGAGTGCCTTCAATATTACCTGGGCCACGCAATTTTAGGTCTGCTTCGGATATTTTAAAACCATCGGTACTCTCCACCATAATTTGCATTCTGGCTCGTCCACCAGCCGACAGCTTAAAGCCTGTCATTAAAATACAATAAGCATCGCCCCCACCACGGCCAACCCGTCCACGTAGTTGGTGCAGTTGCGCCAAGCCAAAGCGTTCGGCATTCTCAATGACCATAATACTAGCATTGGGCACATTTACCCCCACCTCAATAACGGTAGTTGCCATTAGGATTTGGGTTTCGCCCCGTGCAAAACGCTGCATTTCTGCTTCCTTATCGGCCGGTTTTTGGCGGCCATGCACCACCGAAATTTGATACTGTGGCTTTGGAAATTCCCGTTCCATAGTGGCATACCCCTCCATCAAGTCCTTTACATCGGCCAAACCATCATAGCTAGATTCCTCAATGAGCGGATAGACCACATAGACTTGGTGTCCTTTGGCAATTTCTTCCTTCATGCGTCCGAATGTCCAGAGGCGTTGGCTTTCGTATTTGTGAAAGGTATTGATGGGTTTGCGACCAGGTGGCATTTCATCAATGACCGAAACATCCAAATCGCCATAGGCGGTCATGGCTAATGTTCGGGGAATAGGGGTGGCGGTCATGACCAGAATATGAGGTGGATTGACTGGGTTTTTGCGCCACATACGCGCCCGTTGTACCACGCCAAAACGATGCTGCTCGTCCACAATGACAAAACCCAAATTCTTAAACACAACAGGATCTTCAATGAGGGCATGGGTGCCAATGAGCAAATGAATATCGCCGTCTTGGAGGCGTTGCAAAATGTCTTTGCGTCGTTTTCCTTTGACGGTGCCCGTGAGAATTTCGATGCTAATGCCCAAGCCAGTGCCCATTTCTAGCAGGGATTGGTAGTGTTGTTGGGCCAATATTTCGGTAGGCGCCATTAGGGCAGCCTGAAAACCATTGTCTAAGGCAATGAGCAAACTCATAAAGGCCACAATGGTTTTGCCACTTCCCACATCCCCTTGGAGCAGGCGATTCATTTGCCGTCCTGTAGCCATATCAGCCCTAATTTCTTTGATAACCCGTTTTTGGGCGTTGGTCAATTCAAATTGGAGGTTATTATCATAAAAACGCTGAAAGTATTCGCCAATTTTAGAAAAAATAAAGCCTTTGATGCCTTGTTTTTTTTGGTGCTTGGTGTGTAGCATTCGCAATTGCAAAAAGAAAAACTCTTCAAATTTGATGCGGCGTTGAGCCTGCTCGCATTGGCGTTTGTTGCGTGGAAAATGAATGCCAATCCAAGCATTGTAACGGCTGGGAAGGCGTAGGCTTTCGATGAGATAATCGGGCAGCGTTTCGGGAATGTTGGCGCGTTGGGGGTGCAATTGGAGAAACAAATTGCGTATGATGTTGAGCAGCCCTTTGGTATCTAGGCGTTTGGTACGCATTTTTTCGGTAGTGGAGTAGAGAGGCTCCAAGGTAGGTGCATTGGCTTTTTTGGCCTCGCTCAAAAGGGTCATTTCGGGATGTACAATACTTATATTGCCATTGTAAATAGTAGGCTTGCCATACACAATATATTCTACTCCAACTTGTAGGTTTTGCACCCAACTAAGACCTTTGAACCACGTTAGTTCCATGAATCCCGTTTCATCTCTAAACACGCCTGTCATGCGTCTTTTGCGCCCTTCTCCAATAGTCTGGATTCTTCGGAGAATACCTTTGATTTGAACATACTCACCTTCCTGCACTACATCCTTGATTTGGTGAAACTTGGTTTTGTCCACATAGCGATAGGGGTAGTGTTGTAGCAACTGGATATAGGAAAAAATACCCAATTCTTTTTTGAGTATGTCTGCTTTGGCCGTGCCTACTCCTTTTAGGTATTCAATCGATTTGTTCAGCATGGTGTTGCTTGGTGGTTTTGCCTGTGAGTTGTGTTGCGTGCAACACCAACTCATCCAATAAAAAACCAAAAATACAAAAACGTGCAATTAAAAACAAAAAAGTTTTCTAGGGACAAGCCCCAGAAAACTTTCTATAATTTGCGGTAGGTGTACAGTGCTTATTTGTGTGCTTCGTACAATTTAGACACTTCTTCCCAGTTGATAACATTGAAGAAAGCCTCTACATAATCGGGGCGTTTATTTTGATAATTGAGATAGTAAGCATGTTCCCAAACATCCAATCCCAAAACGGGATAACCACCACAGCCAACACCTGGCATTAGCGGATTATCTTGGTTAGGAGAAGAGCAAACTTCTACTTTACCGCCACTGTGTACACACAACCAAGCCCAGCCAGAACCAAAACGAGTTTTGGCGGCATCAGAAAATTGGTTTTTAAATTCATCAAAAGAACCAAAAGCCTCGTTGATGGCATCAGCCAAAGCACCAGAAGGTTGTCCACCGCCATTGGGCGACATTACTTTCCAGAAAAGGCTATGGTTAAAGTGTCCACCACCATTGTTGCGTACACCTTTATTGTTCATATCTAAATTTTTGAGGATGTCCTCCAATTCTTTGCCTTCCAAATCAGTACCTGCAACAGCAGCATTGAGTTTAGTAACATAACCATTGTGGTGTTTACCGTGGTGAATGGTCATCGTTTGTTCATCAATATGAGGTACTAGTGCGTCTTTTGCGTAAGGCAAATCGGGCAATTCAAAAGCCATAGTTGGTTTGTTTTTATAGTTGATAAATAGTAGAATTAGCAAGTGAGTAATTCTACAGATACTTAGTTAGATATTCAAACAAAGAAAAGAGAAATTAGTTTAAACTAAGACTAAATTGTCATTAAAAATTCAAGATAAATTCAAGAATCCTTTTTTTGCTTGCGCCAACTAGAAACCAGCAGCACCATTCTATCATAACTTTCAATACCCTCCTCTACCCCTTGCACCTTCAAAAACACATCATAAACAGCCGGTTGTAAGAACGGGATGAAGGGGGGATAACTATCTATAGTGGCATAAATAGCCTCTATATCATGGTACATTCCCCTCGAAATAGTAGCCCGTTCGAGCAGGTAATCCTCCTCGGTCATAAACTCCATCAAGGCCCCATAGACATAACGCCAATACATCAAGTAGCCCGAGTATTGTATGGCAGGATATTCAGAATTGATACAAGCCATAAAACCCCAAAAATTACACACAGCTTCATCGCCAAAACCATAACCATGCGCCAGCTCATGCGCCATCGTAAACGGCTTTGAAATGGCGTGCAATCCCCCATCAATATTCCCCTCGCCCACAAAAGGAAAATACACCCCAGAACTATTAAAACGCAACAAGGTACCGGGGTACAATGCCCGTCCACGCACCTGCCAGCTCGTATCATAACCATAATGAGCCAATACTTGGGTGAGGGATTGGCGCATCACCACTTCCAGATTATCAGGATAAGCGGCTTGGGTGAGTGCAAAGGTATCGGCATTGGGAATAGCTGTGCGCGCTTGGATGCAAGTGTTTTTGATGTATTGCGCCTCCTCCCAGATGGTTTCAAAATTCATGGCTTCGGGCAGGTCCAAGTCCAGTTGCTGGTGCATGGGCACACGAGCATAATTGTAGCCCCAGAACAACAAAAACCAAAACACCAAGCCCATCAAAAAAGCAAAAAAGCCCTTGAGGTAACTGCCTTCTGTGGGCAAGCCTGCCTTTTTTTGCTGTCGATGTATACGATAACGTCGAATAACGAACACCAACCAAATCCCCACGCCCACAAAAAATACATAAACAGCAGGAAAGGGCAACCATGCAAAGAGCAGGTACAGCAGATCGTGCAAGTAAGGATAGATGCCACGGCTGTACCAAGTCTCACACCATTGGGGTTGCCAAGAAAACAGGATTCGAATGGCAATGGCGAGGAAGCCTAAAACAATCCAGATGTTTTGGCGTTGGTGGCGATTGGGTAGGAGGGAGGGGGTGTTGTTTTGCTTGGACATATTGAATGAATCTGGTGGTGGTAAGTTATCTATTTAAATAAACAACTTCAAAAGCAAAAAAGCTAAGTTGGAGCTTATGTTTTAGTGTAAAAGTATTTTTATTTCTTTTCTTTGGAATAATCATTCCAAAACTCTACCTTTACATTATGAATAAAAAACAAGCCATTCTCACAGCAGCCCTCAAGCTACTAACACGTCAGGGCATCCATACTACTCCTATGTCGGCGATTGCCAAGGAGGCAGGGACGGGAATGGGTACTATTTACAATTACTTTCCCAACAAGGAAGCCTTGATTAATGCTATTTATATACAGATAAAGCAAGAGGAAAAGTATTTGTTACAGGCATCTGAAGCAGCAGGAACAAGTTTGAGAGCACAATTTGAGACTTATTATAAAGATGGGGTACAGTTTTTTTTGGAGCATCCCAGTTATTTTCACTTTATGGAGCAAGTGCAAGCCTCGCCCATTATTACGCCCGAGAGTCGGGTGGTGGGTTATGAAGTGCTGCACAAAGTTATTGTATTGATAGAAAAAGGCCAACAAGAAGGCATAATCAAAAATATGCCTGTTGCACAATTGATGCCTTTTATTGGAGGCACTATGTTGTCTTATTTGCGTTTGCATTTTCAGGAGCGAGAGCAGCCGCCCTCTTTGCAGTATCATTTGCAATTGGTTTGGGATGCTATTAAGGCTTAAAAAATTTTAACTTAAAATTGGAATGAATGTTCACTCCAATTAAATACATACTATTTTACTATTACAATCATAAACAATGAAAAAGAACGTCTTAATTACAGGAACATCAACAGGAGTAGGTTTTGAGAGTGCTATTTTGTTTGCTCAACATGGATTTAAGGTATATGCTACCATGAGAAATTTGGCGAAAGCCACCCTATTAAAAGAAAAAATAGCTGAGGAAAGCTTGGATATAGAAATATTGCCATTGGAGGTAACAGATATGGATTCTATACAGAAAGTGGTAGCCACGATCATGGAGCAAGATGGAAAAATTGATATACTTATCAATAATGCTGGGGCTGGATTGGCCAAAACCTTAGAAGCAGTAAGCTTGGAGGAAATTGACTGGGTAACGGATGTCAATTACAAAGGGGTGGTGTATTGTACCAAGGCTGTACTGCCTCACATGCGAGCAGCTAGGGCAGGGCATGTGATTAATATTACCTCGGTGGGAGGCTTGGTTGGTCAGCCATTTAATGAGTTGTATTGTGCAGCTAAGTTTGCTGTGGAAGGGTTTACAGAAGCATTGGCTAGTTATGTGGGGGTGAGTTTTGGAATTGATTTTTCATTGGTGGAGCCGGGTGGAATTGCTACTGCATTTGTAGCCAATGCAATGACCAAAATGGTAGATGAAAAGGGCCAGTTGGCTACAGGCGAGTATGCGCCTATTTTTCAGCAGTATATGGGGCGTATGCAATCTAGGTCTGGGGGAGAAGTGGTGGTTAGTCAGACAGGCAAGCAAGTAGCAGAGATTGTTTTGGACGTGGCTCAACAAGAAAAACCACCTTTGAGAATCAGAACTTCGGAATGGGCCAAAAATCTATGCCATTATAAAACGGCTGCTGATCCTGATGGAACTTTGTTGCTCAATCAAGTTATTGAGGCCATGTTGTAGTATTATTTATTGCTTATAGATAGCAGACATGAGGCACCCCACTTACGGGATGTCTCATGTTTTTTATTTGTAGCAATAGCAATAAGCGCACTATTATTCTACATGTGCAATGGGCGATTATCGGTAGCTGCTAATGCAGCCTCCTTAACAGCCTCGGCAAAAGTAGGGTGAGCATGGCTCATACGTGAAATATCTTCGGCAGATGCACGGAATTCCATAGCCGTAACGGCTTCTGCAATCAAATCGGCACAGCGCGCCCCAATCATGTGAATGCCCAAAACCTCGTCGGTTTCGGCATGAGCAATAATTTTAACAAAGCCATCCAAATCAGCACTAGCTCTAGCACGTCCCAAGGCTCTAAATGGGAATTTTCCTACTTTAATAGGCGTTCCTGCTGCTTTGAGTTCCTCCTGTGTTTGTCCTACAGATGCCACTTCAGGCCAAGTGTAAACTACTCCCGGAATCAAGTTGTAATTGATGTGAGGGTGTTGCCCTACCATGTATTCGGCTACATATACCCCTTCTTCTTCGGCCTTGTGGGCCAACATAGCACCACGCACGACATCACCAATAGCAAAGATATTTTTAACATTGGTTTCTAAGTGGTCATTGACGGTAATACGGCCACGTTCGTCTGTTTCAATCCCCACATTCTCCAAGCCTAGGCTTGCCGTATAAGCATGGCGGCCAATAGCAATCAAGCAATAATCGGCATCAATTTCTACTGCTTCTTCTTTTTTGCGAGAGGTAGCTTTGACTTTTACGCCATTGCCGTCCGATTCTACCGAATCTACTCTATGTCCGAGGCGGAAGTCAAACTTGAGGTGTTTTTTGAGAACTTTTCGCATTTCCTTGCCCAAATCAGCATCCATGCTCGCCAATACCGCATCAGCATACTCTACTACCGTTACTTTGCTTCCCAAACGCGCCCAAATAGAACCCATTTCTAAGCCAATAACCCCAGCTCCAATAATAACCACACTACCCGGCACTTCCTTGAGGTCCAAGGCTTCGGTAGAAGTGATGATGCGTTTTTTATCATAATTGAAGGAAGCAGGTGCAATAGGTTTGGAACCTGTGGCAATAATCACTTTTTCGGTGCTAATGACGGCGACTTCCTTAGAGGCATCTTCTCGTTCTACCACTTTGATGGTGTTTTTATCAACAAAACTACCATGCCCTTCGTAGACATCAATTTTATTTTTTTTCATCAAGAAGTTCACCCCATCGCAGGTTTGAGAAACGACTTGATCCTTGCGTGCAATCATCTGTGCCATGTCCACTTTTAGGTTTTCTAATTGAATTCCGTGGTCAGCAAATGATTTTTCAGCATTGTGATAATGTTCAGAAGAGTCGAGCAGTGCCTTAGATGGAATACAGCCCACATTAAGGCAAGTACCGCCTAGAGTGCTGTATCGTTCTACGATCGCAGTTTTTAAGCCCAATTGAGCACAGCGAATAGCGGCTACATATCCTCCAGGGCCAGAACCAATAACGGTAACATCATATTTCATACTATAGGTAATATTTTATGGATGAATAACTACTGTACTTGCATTAGGTTTATAAAAATAGTAATGGACTGGTTAACAGTAGTTAATAGTTAAATCTTATTCTTTGATGGATTTTGAGTTCTTCTAATAGAACTATTTTAACATAAATAGAGTAAGAAAAGTTCGTTTTTTATAAAGGACTATCATCGACGATGACAGGCTGCACAATAGGTTGTTGTTTATGCAGCAATTGGAGCTTAAACTCTCTGGCCTTGCGACGGCTATTGCCCACGGCCAACAACACGGTTATCAAAAATAAAAGTCCCAAAATAATGTAAGGCCATACCAAAGCTGCCTGCAACAAAAACTGCTTAAACTGGTTCCAGCCTGCTTCCAAATTGCCCGATAAATCTGCTGAAAAGGTAGTTGGAGCAGGAGCAATAGGCGTTAATTCTTCATAAAAGGCAATGGTCAGTGTACTCGGACTCGCCTTTTTGGCTTGCTCCTGTAAATTTAGTACAGTTAGTTCTAGATGTTGAGCCAATTGAGCCATGCGTTCTTGGAGCAATAATTGGTCGCTTACTTTTTCTGTTTCTTTGAGTTGGCTACGCAAATCTTCTAGGCGTTGTTTGGTGATAATCAACTCACTTTTTATGTGCAAATGGTCATGGTTAGCAGGCATTTGCCACAATTGTTTTTTGCGTAATACAGCCGCCCAATCTCTAACTTTATCCAAGGTTGGTTGTAGTTGATTAGCAGGGGTTTGCAATTGAATAATGCTTCCCTTTTTATACTTGGCTATTTGTTCTGTTTCTTGTACAATGGTCAAGCCTTGCTCTTGGGCCAAATCGTGAATTTGCTGGTAGGTTTCTTCATGATTGCGTACACGCAACAACAAACCACCATGCTGAGGCGTTGTGCCTAAGTCGTTAGAATTGGTTGTTACAGCTATTCCATTAGAATCCAAATTGAATAATAATTGGGCTGTGTTGAGCAATTCTACTGCTTTTTGAGGACTTACAGAGTGTGTAGATGCTTGTTGTTGCAAGGTTAAGTTTTCTCGTTGCAATAACAATGCTTTTTCAAAACCAGCTTCTACTTCTTGTTCAGAAGCAATCTGTTCGGCGCGTTGTTGGTCTTCTTTGTTGGGGAGATTGGATTGGCACGAGGCCAAGGAGATAACTAGTAGCAATAACAATAAATATGGCATTAGTTCAGTATTGGTGTGTAAGCAGTAGGTAGTCACTTTTTTATAGTATAATACTACAATTGATTGGTCAAAAGTGATTGTTGAGAATATATTGTCAGCAAATTTAAGGAAAAAGTAAAGAAGTTGTTTATTCTGTGGGATAAACTGTGGATAAATGCCATCTAAAACGATTTTTTCCAGTCAACGAAGAGACAGAAATATAAAAAATTAGTTTCATGTTTTTGGTTTATTCCACCTCCTACACAATCTCCCCCAGCCAAACCACCACAATCTCCCCAAAAATTCTTATTTTCGTGAGTTAGGCAATGCTACTAATTTGTCTGGCCACATAACTTGACACGAATCCATTACATAATTACTAGAGTTTGCTTCTATATTTTTATAAATAAGAAGCCTCTAATTTTGCAGGAAAAAAAATATACATGAGTACTATTATTTCGCTATTAAATCACAAAGGAGGCGTTGGAAAAACTACTTCTGCCATTAATATTGGAGCTGCTTTGGTAAAATTTAAGAAGCGTGTGCTGTTGGTGGACTTGGATCCGCAGGCCAATTTGACTATTTCTTTGGGTATTCCACGTCAAAAGATTAGTATTTATCAGAATATAAGAGGGGAGGCCGAAATAACACCGTATACCGTAAAGCCGAATTTGGATGTAGTGACTTCTAATTTGGATTTGTCGGGGGCAGAGATGGAATTGATTAATGAAGCAGGGCGGGAGTTTATTTTGCGAGAGTTGTTTGAGCCTGTAGCACACGATTATGATTACATTATTATAGATTGTCCACCATCTTTGGGCTTGTTAACACTCAATGCACTAACGGCCAGCGACACGGTTATGATTCCAATGCAGGCCGAATTTTTGGCGATGCAGGGGATTGTCAAAATCAAGCAGGTGACAGACAAGGTGCGTTTTCGCCTAAACAAGAAATTGCAAATTGGTGGGGTTATTGCCACTATGTATGATCAGCGCAAGGTGCTGAATCGAGATATTGTACAAACCATTGAGGGCTTTTTTGGCGACAAGGTGTTCCGAACCAAAATCCGCAACAATGTGGCACTAGCAGAAGCACCGAGTGAGGGCAAAGATATTTTTGATTACAACCCTTCTAGCAATGGTGCCAAGGATTATTTGGATTTGGCCAAAGAAATTATTGCTCGAATTGAGACCGTTCCTGCGTAGGAACTATTGTGATTGGACAAAAGTTATATCGTATAATAGTCTTTTGCAAAAAAAATAACAATACTTATCATCTGTTTGATTGTTGATTTGTTGGAATAGTTGACAATCAATTAGATATATTTTTATGACCAACGAAGTAGTGTTATCCAACTAAACCCAATGGTAAATTAAATCAAAGTATGGGGCGTAAGAAAACTAAGAAAAAATCTTTCTCTAATAATTTAGAACTGCTGTTTCAGGAGCGTATGATGGACGATAATGCCCAAGATACGCTGCCTCTGATTGAGACCGTAGAACCCACTCCCACACCCCAAAAAACAAAAAACACTACTTCCAAATCCAAAAAAGGTAATTCTAAAACCAAATCAAAAACCAAACGCAAGTCTTTTTCTGACAATTTAGAACGTTTTTTCAAGGATAGTTTAGAAGGCGTATTGGATGGCGTGGTAGATGGTAAAGTGACGGATGTAAAACGCAGTATTGTGAACAAAGGTAATCGTAAGGCCATTGGCTTGGATTTGCTGATTCAGCGTACTACGGAGCATGTACCAGAACCCGAAGTGCGTAAAACGAATACAGCAACCAAGCGGGTAACCGTGGTATTGGATAGCGAAAAACTGGATGAATTGAAGCGCATTGCCAAAGAGGAAAAACGCCGTTTGCATCAAATTATTGGTGATTTGGTCAATGAGTATTTGGACAATGCCAAACAGTAAATTAGGGATTCAGTTGTTCCACAAACCAAGCCCTCAAGGTCAAGATAGATTTGTTTTGTATGGCTTGGAGCAAGTTTTTTCTAGCCGTAGCATCATAAGGGTTGAGCCGAAGCAATTGCTGCATAAAATAGACAATATTTTGGTAGTTCTCTTTGTGATAGCCCACTACCTCCTTTCTACGCAAGTATTGTTGTAAACTACCTAGCAATGATTCCAATGCCTCTAGTTCTGCTGTTTCATAATAGATTCGAGCCAGCAACAATTTGCACGAAATCATCCTCAGAATATCTTTGACCTGAAGAGTAGCCAGCAAGCTTTGTGCCTTGTCGTATTGTTGTTGAGCATAGTGCCACTTGGCCAAGCATTCTTCAAAAATAGAACTATCCTTAGCAGGTGTTATTTTGTTTTTGTAGGTGTAAATAAAGTCCTTGGTCCAGCCAAAATCTTCAAACTCCAAGCCCAAACTCACCACATTGTTATAGGTAAAAGGGGTTAAGCAGCCATTCTCTAATAAATATCCGCCCTCAATACCACGTTGATACAGCTCATAAGTTTTGGTTAGGTAATGATTGCTGCCGGTATTAAATTGCTTGATGGTATAATTGATAGCCAGCAGATACAACTCTCGCCATTCTTTGGCAGGAAACAAGGCTTCTTGTTGCTCCATCAATTCCAAAAAAGCATCAAAATGCTGTTCAGCACTAGCTCCCTTACCTGTCAGTGCCAAATAACAATGATAGTAGAGTCCAATGGCTGGAATTTGTTGGTACTGTGCTTGTTCTACTTGTTCTAATACTACAGCCAGCATACGCGGTTGAAAATCCATTTTGAACACCACCAAACGAGAATAGAGTCGGCAAGCATGGCGCAATTTATCAGCAAAATACTGAATGTCTAAGGCATCTGATAACTCTTGTAGATTGAGGGCGGTACTGCGCTCGGCACGTTCATCTAGTTCAAATTGCCAACGCTCCAATTGGTAATGATGTCGCCAGTAGCTCCAGTTTTGGATGGTTTGTTGCTGTTTTCTTTTTTTACTCTGTTTTAGGGTTTTTTCTAGTAAGGTAGGGAGTTGTCTTTTTTGCCAAGTGCTCAGGCGCAATTCATCTTTGAGCAGAGGTTGTTCTTGTAGTTCTTGTTGTAATAAGAACGCTTCTACAGCCGTCCAAAGTTGGTGAATAACTTGCCTCATTTTGGCATCCTGATAGGATAGTTGTGGGTAAACCATTTTCCAGAGTAGGGCTTTTTGTGTAGGGCGTTGTAGGGCTATCAATTGGCAAAGGGCATCGTACAAGTCCCGTACATCTTGGCGTTTGTTGTGCAAGGGGGCGGCCAGCCATTCTCGGCACAAGCGGCGTTCTCGGGCCGAAAAGGTGGGCAAAACAGCTAAAAGTGGATTGTTTTTCATGAAAAAACTTAATTTTTGAGCAACATTTATAGCTTTTTATTTTAGATAAGTTGCTGTAAATTAATAGTTTTTATAAAAAATAAACTAAAAAAATAACAACAAAACTAAAAAAATGTACTTGAATCCTTGTGCTATTCTGCTCATCTTTGTAAGGTGTTATTATCTATTAGAACCAGACAACTGCCCTAAATTTAATTTAATTAGCCATTAAGGAGTTTTATTGGAATCCTTCTTACCAAACAGCAAGAACATGTCATTGAATTTTCTAAAATATAGTGTATTAGGATTGATTGTATTGCTTGCCACTGTTTTGCAAGCACAAGAATGGACGCGTGTTATAGATGCACCACCCAATACACTATTTTACCCCAATCCACCGGGATCTACTTTTCTGGGAGAAGATGTGCAGCCCACCTCTGATGGGGGGTATTTGGTAGTGGGAATAGAATCCTTGGCTACAGGCGCTGTTCGGGATTTTCCTGTGGTAAGCAAAGTGGATGCACAAGGTTATTTGGAGTGGCAAGGACACTATTTTAGACCAGGGGGAGTTGGTTCTGTGGGGTATTTTAATAAGGTGGCATTACTAGTAGGAGCTGGTGACACAACTTTGGTAGCAGGAACGGGTAGTTATACCAATGCAGGACTAATGTTGATGCAAATAACGGCACAGGGAGATAGTATTTGGCAACAAAATTTTTTGAGTAATTGTAGCTGTCAGGCAGAACAGTTGAGTATGGTGATGACGGCCAATGGGGATTACTTGATTGCTGTAGCTACTCGGCCGCTTACTGGGGGCAATGCAGAAACCTTGTTGTTGCAAATTAATAGCCAAGGAACAGTTGTGCAGCAAACCACGCAGGTTTCTTTTGGGGCAGAGTCCATTATCAAGAATTTTGATGGGGAGTATATATTGGCAGGAAGCTTTAACAACACAGCTGCCTTACGAAAACTAGATGCTCAATTGGGGATTCAATGGACGAATACTTATACGAGTGCGCCAACTAGTGGCCTGCACAGTGTGGCGCAAACTGCAGACAGTGGTTATGTGGTGGTTACGGAATTGCAGGGATTTATAGGGCCTACACCTCGGTTGTTTAAGGTGGATGCAGCAGGGCAAGTTGTAGAATGGGCGCTCGATACTTTAGCAACTTTTGTGGGTATTGGCTTGCGTGGCAATAGTTATGATGTGATTCCTACTGCTACAGGCAACTTGATGTATGTGATAGATTTGGAAGATAGCCGATCGGTGATGCCGGTTTTTGGGTTCAAGGCATTGGTGGCCGAAATAAGCCCAACAGGCGAAATTTTGGATTATACCTTGTTGGATCCGGGCTTAGTGATTGCCACTAGGCTCAAGCGTATTCGCTCGGTAGGGACACAGGAATTTATTTTGGTGGGTAGTTATGCCAATTATAGAGGGTATTTGGTCAAGTTGGGACAAGCAGGAGCACAGCCCCATCAGCTTAGAGGGCATTTGTATGTGGATACCAATAATAATTGTGCTTTGGATGGGGCCGAGCAGAAATTGCCCAGTTGGATTGTGAAAGCTGAAAATGTACAAACAGGGCAGGCTTATTATGGGAGTACCAATTACAATGGTTATTACCAAATGAATTTGCCAGCAGGGGCGTATCGTGTAGAGGGCTATGCACCCAACAATATTTGGAGTCCTTGTAACACGGCTGTTGCTCTAACAGCTACTAGAGGAGGCTTGGACACTCTTGATTTTGGTTTTGCGACCACTTTTTCTTGCCCACAACTGACCGTGGATATTTCTACAAGCTACGTGCAGGCTTGTGATACCCTTGTTTATGTTGTTAATTATTGCAATCATGGCAATACAGCAGCTCAACCTGCTGTCATTACCTTGGCACTAGATACCTTCACCACTTGGTTGGGGGCTACTTTGCCTGCCACTGCTCTGCCCCAAGCAGGAACCTATCAGGTCAATGTCGGAAATTTGGGGGCAGGGCAATGTGGGACTTTTGAATTTACATTGGCTACAAGTTGCCAATTGCCACCCACCTATTCCGTCTGTGTGCAGGCCGATATTGAACCCGATACCTTGTGTGGAGGCTTGTTTTTGGGTTGGGATGGTTCTGATATTGAAGTGCGTGGCAGTTGTACAGCAGATTCTATTTTTTATTGGTTGTACAATAAGGGGACAGGTAATATGAGTACCAATAGGACATATTTGGTAACGGAAGACCACATTATGTTGCGAACAGGAACCTATCAATTGGGAGCTGGAGATAGTGTAAGAATTGCGATTGCTATTAGAAATAGTGCGGTTTATTATATCCAAGCCGAGCAAGATCCCATGCACCCCTACCGATCGTATGCTTCGGGGGGCATTACTGATTGCTCAGATATTACTGCTGGAACCGTCAATGGAATTAGCTTTTCGCCTTATCCAGAGGATGACGCAGCACCTACTCGTTCTATAGATTGCCAGCTTGGTTTGAATAATGATAGTGGCCATTACAAACGGGTGTCGCCTGTGGGCTTTGGCAGTTTGCATTGGATTGAGCAAGGGGTTGATTTGGAGTATCATTTGCGCTTTCAGAATACCACGGGTAGTTTATTGCAACAAGCTACTTTGGTAGATACACTAGATGCCAATTTAGATCCTACTAGCTTGGTGATGGGGGCAAGTAGTCATCCCTACACCTGGTCATTAACAGCAACAGGAATCCTCACAGTAGAATTGCCTAGTCTATGGCTAGATACTATGGACTGGGGTTTTGTAAAGTTCAGAATATCCCAACAGCCCAATTTGTCATTGGGTACTATTATTAATAATAGTGCTGCTATTGCGCTGGGAGGGTACGAACTCAACCACACTAATACTACTTTTCATACTATAGCTGATGATTTTATTCCTAATAATATTATAAAATATCCCAAAGATGCTCTAGAGTGGAGGGTCTATCCCAACCCGTTTGCAACTGCAGTGACTTTTGCGCCCAATCAAGACTTGGTTGCAGCTTTTGAAGTTGTAATTTATGATGCCTTGGGGCGAAAGGTGGGGCAGGTGCAGAGTATAACTGGACAGGCTGTGCAATGGCAAACCAGTAGGCTATCAGCAGGGGTGTATGTCTACGAAATATTGATAGAGGGAATACGAGTGGGCACGGGCAAATTAGTGATGAGTTCTAAATAAAGTTTAACTATTTATATAACCAAAAAAATAAACCATGTTAATATCAAAAACCAAATACCATTATCTATGCTGGTTGCTCATGAGTATGCTCTTTTTAGGATCTTGTCAGAAAGAGACAATTAAAAATACGAGTATGACCCTTACGGGCGATTGGTATATGACCGATTATCAGGCATTTTCTCCACAGCCTATTGTGGTAAACCGTGGAGATATTCTTTGGTCATTTGATACGATTGCACAAACTATTACCATACAAAATAGCACAAATAGGTTCAATCCATCAGGTACTTATGCGTATAATAAAACAGCAACAGAACTTACAGTGGTTTTTCCAGATTACTCACAAACTTTTGACTATTCATTTGTAAATAACACCTTAGTTTTGTCAGATAGTCCCGAATTGGACGGGCCCATTATTACCTTTGAGCGATAATGACTTTTGTACAAAAATCCTATTTTTTATCATTATTAACAGCAGCCGTATGAACTATACCTTTTTAATAATAATCTTGTTGGGTACGCTACTTTCGTGTCAAAAAGCAGTACTTCAGAAAGAGCCTACCCAAGCTAATACCCAAGAAAAAGTAGCTTTTTTGCAAATAGATTACCTCACCAACACCTTTGAGGGTGGAACAGAGTGGGTGTTTGCCAATGCACATCCTACCTTTACTATTGCACCTACTTATCGTCCGCCTGTAGATTTTGGCAACTTGGCATTGCATTATCAGGAAGAGAATGCGCTTATTTTTGATGGGGGAATTATTTGGATGGGGCTAGGAACTAGGCAGACCCCTGCTTCTATTCGTCCTGCTTCATCGTTTGCGTCCACCAATAGCGTATTGCAACAGCCCAATTTTGAAGAGATTGAGTACAGTGATTATCCTGCCAATCATCCTAATACTACTCCTAATGTACTGTGGCAGTCTATTCAGTATTTGCAGTTGGTTGAGGATTATTTGAGCCGCAACCCCAATGGCAAGGTGCATTTTTTCTTGTATACGCCTAGTGTGGGTATGGGCAATCCAGCAGACTGGGATTGGGTGGTTTATTTGAAGGATTGATGTGTGTGGGCAATGCGTAGTAAGGGGGAATGCGTAGGGGGGCAATGCTATTGCCCCCTACGCAGCTTCTTGGTTGGGGCTGTCTGTTATTGTTTGAATAACAGGATTGTGAACATTGGCAGGGTCTTGTTGGTAAACATTCATAAAGTAATTATAAACCTCTGGAAGTTGCTGTTTCATTTTGCTGGGAATTTGAAAAAAGTGCTCCGAACCCATTTCAAACAGCTCCATAGTGGGCAAGCCTGTATAAAGAAATTGATACCCGATTTTGAAATCACGCAAATGGTGTAGGCGCACCAATAACTCTTTTAAATCTTCGCAAGGAACATCCTCATCCTTGTGCCCATACTTATATTTGAATATTTTGGCCATGCCATGCAGGCCAGAGTTGTAGTAATGTTCAGCATCTTGAATACCCTTGGCAAAGTAATTAATAGAGATGAGCAAGCAATCAAATATATCTTTGTTCACCTCCACATGATGCAGTTGTGTATTGATGTCGGGCGTGATAAACTCTTTGGGAAAGAGGACCACCATGCCCAAATTATCCAGCAATTCTTTTTCATCTTGTATGCCCATAGTCACCTGTACACCCGTGGCACAAACAAGCAGTTGGAGATCACCCGGAATTTTTTCTAGCAAGCGCATCTGAAATTGCTTTTGCAAACGAAAAACAGAGACACGATCTTCAAAAATCTTTTTATTTCGGATGCTGAGTTGGCGATAATAAGGATTAAAACGAGTGATAATATCTTTTTCGGATTCACTTAGCCCCGGAGGGTGTTTTACATACCACCACTCATTGAGTCCGTGGCGTACAATATAGGTGCCAAGCCCAATAGAAAAGGGAATCACACTGACCCAAATCATAGAAAAGGGCAGAGGATAGTTATTATAAGAAGCCAAGAAGAGCAGGGCTGCTAGAATAAACGAGGGGATATAAATGAATCCGGCCAACATAAGTGGTCAATTTTAACATAAAAAATGGCATAGCTGTATTGGTAGAATACAAAATAGAACCAAAAGATACGCAAAAACTAGCTTTTTGTTTAGAATTGACAAAGGCAAATTATAAGCTGGATAGAAGAAGTGTGGTGCAAAAACCTACCAAGTATCTAAATAAGCGTACGCTATTTGTTGTGCAGTACAATAAACAAAAGAAGTCACTGTAAACTATTTCCCCAATAATAGTTGTAAGTTCTTAGCAATAATATTGGTGCTATGACCAATTTTACTTATTTTTCATCAAGCCTTACTTCGCAGGAAATCGTATCTAATTGATTATTAATTTATTAAATAAAAACAAGTGTAATTATAAAAGATTGAT